>QZJD01000047.1 GCA_003604995.1 Desulfobulbus sp.
AAGCGTAGCAGCGCTACGGTGAGGACGATTTCACAAGGAAGACGCCGTCCAGGAGATTTTTAGCCGATCGGAGCAGGTGGTCATTTTGAAAGAGGCTCTTATGGCAGCGGCTCAGTGTTTTGCCTGTTGCGTGGCCATCAAAACCCATGAACAAATAAACGCGGCATGACCTCCGGGGAAATACCGCTGGAGAACCAGGTGAGAAAAATCAGGGTCGGCGTCATAGGGGTCGGGTACCTCGGCCGTTTTCATGCCCAGAAATACGCGGCGATGAAGGACGTCAAGCTGGTCGGCGTCGCGGACATCGATGCGGGACGAGCCGAGGCGGTGGCCCGGGAATGCAACACTTCCTATTATGCGGAGTACGCCGAACTTCTGGATGAGGTGGACGCGGTCTCCATTGTCGTGCCCACGGTTCAGCACCATGAGGTGGCCACGGCCTGCCTGGAGCAAAAAATCGACATCCTGGTGGAAAAACCCTTTACCACGACCCTGGAGGAGGCGGACGATCTCATCGCCATGGCCGAGAACGAAGGATGCATCCTGCAGGTGGGCCACCTGGAACGCTTCAATCCGGCGGTGCTCGCCATGAAACCCCTGCTGACCCACCCCCTGTTCATCGAGGCCACGCGGATCAGCGTTTTCAAGAACAGGGGCACGGACGTGGATGTGGTGCTGGACCTGATGATCCACGATATCGACATCATTCTCTCCATAGTGGATTCGCCCCTGCAGACCATCCACACGGTGGGCGCGCCGGTGATCACCGAACTGACCGATATCGCCAACGCCCGCCTCATCTTTGCAA
Source organism: Desulfobulbus sp. (assembly GCA_003604995.1). Lineage (GTDB taxonomy): Bacteria > Desulfobacterota > Desulfobulbia > Desulfobulbales > Desulfobulbaceae > UBA10518. Next base: position 809 of record QZJD01000047.1, read on the forward strand.
ACGGCTGTACGGCGAATGTCACCGTCAGCCGGATATCCCTGGATAACATCCGGCGGATGCGCATCTTCCAGCCCGGGACCTACCTGTCGGTTGATTTCAGTACCAAAGAGGTCATGTCGGTCACCCTGAAAAAAGAAGAGGGACAGCCGGTGCCGGTGCCGCAGATCCACAAGCAGGGCTTTCCCGAGCGGGACACCCTGGAGCTGGAACTCACCGATTTCATTGCCAACGTCCGCAACCGGGCCCGGCCTGAGGTGTCCGGCCATGAAGGAAGGCGGGCCCTGGATGTGGCCTTGCAGGTGGTAAAGCAGATCAACGAGAATCGGGCCAGGGTGGAGGATATGCTGGCCGCCGGCCTTGCCGGTTCGTCAGCGGGCCGCTCGTAGCCCTTCTCCCATGGAAACGGGAAGCGCCGCTCCAGCCGCCCCCATGTCCGAAGAGATCATGATCGTCGCTGGCGAGGCGTCCGGGGATATGCACGGGGCGAATCTGATCCGCGCCCTGCGGGAGAGAGAGCCTGCTCTTCGTTTTTTCGGAATGGGTGGGCCCGAACTGGCCCGGGCCGGGGTGGAACTGCTGTACGACGCCGCCCGGCTGTCCGTGGTCGGCCTGCTCGAGGTGTTCAGCCACCTGGCGGACATCATCGCCGCGCGGCGCACCCTGCTCAAGGCGATGCGGGAGCGCAGGCCCTCTTTGCTGATCCTCATCGACTTTCCGGATTTCAACCTGATGCTCGCCGCGCATGCCGGAAGACTCGGCATCCCGGTCCTGTACTATATCAGCCCCCAGGTCTGGGCCTGGCGCAGCGGCCGGGTGAAAAAGATCGGCCGGCTGGCGCAGCGGATCGCGGTCATCCTCCCCTTTGAAGAAGAATTTTACCGGAAACGAGGCTACAAGGTCGATTTTGTCGGCCACCCGCTTCTGGATACGGTGCGCGCCACCGTTGCCAGGGATGCATTTCTGCGGGAGCGGGAGATCGACCCGGCCAGCACCGTGGTGGGCCTCCTGCCCGGCAGCCGCCGGAAGGAAATCATGGCCCTGCTCCCTGATTTTCTCGCCGCGGCCGAAATTCTGGCGCGCAGCAAGCCCGGCAACTACGTTTTTCTTGTACCCCAAGCCCCCACCGTCTCTTCCCAGTTGCTTGAGGACCACGGCATCGCCGCCTACCGGAACCGCCTGGACATCAGGGTGCTCTCCGACAACCGCTATGACCTGATGGCCGCAAGCGATGCGGCGGTTGCCGCCTCCGGCACGGTTACCCTGGAGCTGGCCATCCTCGGCATACCGACCGTAGCCGCCTACCGGCTTTCTCCCCATACTTATCGGCTGGGCCGACTCCTGGTGAGACTCCGCTGGTTTTCCCTGGTGAACCTTATCGCCGGTCGTGAGGTTATTCCGGAACTCCTGCAAGATGATGTCACCCCCGCCGCCCTGGCGGATCATCTTGCTTCATTGCTGCCGGGAGGCGGGGACCGGACGCGGATAAGCCAGGGCCTGACAGAGGTGAGAAAAAAACTGGGCGGACCCGGCGCCGCCGGCCGGACTGCTGAAATTGCCCTGAGCATCATCAACAGCCATGGACGATAACCATACGGTTTCCCTGCCCATTGACGGCACCTTGGATCTGCACGCCTTCCGGCCCGCCGACATCAAGTTTCTGGTACCGGATTATCTCGAGGAGTGCCGCAAGGCAGGCATTGTGCATGTCCGGATCATTCACGGCAAGGGTACTGGTGCTCTGCGCCGAACCGTTCATGCCATCCTGGACCGACTGGATATGGTTGCCGCCTACCGCCTGGCAGGTGAGGACGCAGGCTCATGGGGTGCCACCCTGGTCACCCTCCATCCGCCGCCGTCACCGTAGCCGCCCCGCCCCGACTGGTTACCAGGCCTTCTCCCTCCCTCCGGCAAACCCCTGCTAAAAAAAACCGCGGCCGACGGAATTCCGTCGGCCGCGGTTCGATCAGGTAATGCACCCCCCGGCTTTCGCGGGAAAGCCGGGGGCGTGGGATAAAATCAGCGGGTAATGGTGGCCATCACCCTGCGGTTGGCCTCGCGTCCGGCCTTGGTCGCATTCGACTCCAGAGGTCGGGAGTAGCCATACCCGACGGTGGACAATCGGGCCGGATCAATATTAAACTTATCGACCATGTACCGCTTGACGCTTTCGGCGCGGCGCATCGACAGACCCAGGTTGTACTTTTCCGGTCCCATGTTGCAGGTATGCCCTTCCAGGGTCAGGGTGATCTCCGGATGCATGGCCAGGAAGCTGCCCACCTCGTCAATATTGTCCTTCTCCTCGGGCCGAATGGTGTCCTTGTCAAAGTCGAATTTCACGTACAAATTGAAGGAAACCGGTTTTTCCTGAACAACCGCCTTTTTCTCAAAGAACACCTTCTGGACGAAATCGTTCATCCCTTCGGTACTGGCCACGGCGCCTTCCGTAGTGGCAAAACCGCAGCCACCGGCATCGGCAACCGCCTGCAGGGTGCTTTGGCCCACCGGATCATCACCGACCAGGATGGTGTAGATGCAGACCCGGTCGCCGTAGGCGGCCTTCAGCTGAGCGGCCGCCTCGGCGGGCGTCGCTTTGTCCGAAGAGACCTGTACCCCGTCGCTGACCACGATGACCGCGGTCTTGCCGCTGCTGTTTTTCAGGGTGTCGACGCTCTTGGCCAGCGGGATACTGATCGGTGTCAACCCATTGATTTCCACCGTATTGACCGCCTTGGCATAGTCGGCCGAGGCATAATCGGTCATGCCGTAGATCAGGCTGTCATTGACCAGGGTGCCCCTGGTGGCCTGCGTGTCGCCGATGACGTGCAGTCCTCCCTGGAGCTTGAGCCCGTCGATGGACTCATTGATGCCGAGGACAACGTTTTTGGCCTGGTAAAACTTCTTGCTGCCGTTGTACTTCTCCCACATGGAGGAAGAGCCGTCAAAGATGATCAGAAAATTGTCCACCTTCTGCTGATAGCCGCTGTTGAGCAGCCCGGCAAGGTTATTGCTTACAAAGCTCTGCTGAATCTTGGGCGCGCAGCTGACCAGCAGCCCGACAACCAACAACATCCAAAAAATATTTACCTTCCTTTTCATGTTCCTCTCCTTAGTTGTCTCATCCGTCATTCCTGCAAAAAAACCCTCAATTAATATTTTATACAATATTTTGAACGATTGCGCAAAAAGAAAGTATAAAAATTTGAACCGGCGCGTGTCCTACATCAAGAGAAGAAAAATATTTGAAAGTGATACCATCAATCCTCAGTAAGATCAGAATCTGTCGGCATTTCGGCTTCACGGTTCTTCACTCAAGAATCGATTCCAATACCCACCCCGACGCCGCCCCCGAAAAAATAGTGTTCTCATTCAGCGAACGGTGAAAACGGCAGCCGTGGGGCCCGATGGGAAGACGGAGAAGAAGGAGCAACAGCCGTGGTCGGGGTCGGGGTCGGTATCGGAATCGGAAACGATAAAACTGAGGATTAGAGGTAATCAGATATTTGAATGAGCCTCTTGCCCAATGACCGTCGTCGCGAGATCAAAAAAAAAATATTCCGGGCAAGGATGAGTTGTAAAATCGCCCGGAAACGGAGCAGCGGTCCGTTGAGGGTGATTTCCCCAGGAAAACGCCACCCAGGATTTTTTTAGTCGATCGGAGGAGATGATCATTTTGAATGAGGCTCGAATGGTATCTGATTTCAGGGCGTTGCTGATTGATTTCCCTGCGGCGCGGGCTGAAGCAGCTCTTTTCCGGCGGCCAATTGTCGTACCAGTTCGCGTCGTTCCTCCCGGAGCGCATCCAGTTCTTCCTGCTGGTCGGCAATCCGGGCAAGGAGCACATTCATATTGATCGTGATCATTTTTTTCTCCTGGATGGCAAAGCGCAGGGCCGCGTCTTTTTCCTCGACGATTTTCTCCAGTCCGACCAGCTGTGCCTCAACCTCCTCCAGACGCTGCCGCAGGCTCTCTTCGGCCAGTCCTTCCTGCTGGACACTCTCCTGCGCTCCTTCTCCAAGCTGCGCACCAGCTGCGACTTTCCCGTCGCCCCCTTCCTGGAGTCCGGCAGGTATTGCCTGCGCAGTCCTCTTGGGGCCGACCTGTCTGCGCATCGCGGCTTCGCAGTCGGCAAACCGTGCTTCCAGGGCTTTTTTCTCCTTCAGCAGTTCCATCAGCGCAAGCTGCGCTTTGCGCACCTGCTCCTGCTGTGCCGTCGAGTCGTTCTTCATGTTCAAAGGCTGGCCGCGTCTCGCCAATTCCGCTTGGGCATCGCTCAACCGCCGGGCCAGATCAATCTTCTGCCTGTTGACCACCGCGCCCCAGGTCGATCCGAGCAGGACCGCAACAAACAGAATAAAAATAATGGAATTTTTATTCATGATCCGTTACTCCTGAACCCTGTTTATCCGCGGCGCTTCCGTTTCAGGTTGCGCAGCCGGCTGGCCGTTCGCCGGCCCCCTCGTATCAAGGGCATCTCCTTCCTGTCCCGGCATGCTCGCCGCGCTTTTCTCCGGGGCGGCTGAAGGCAATGGCGCCGCCAACAGCGCCGGATCAATCGCCACGAGTTCCTGCTCGATCCTCTCCAGATTCTTGTGTACCTTGTCCACCAGATCAGACTGCGGGTACTTCTCCAGGATATCGAGAAGGAGCTGCCTGGACTGTTGGAGCAGGGCCACCCGGTCGGACTGGTCCTTTGCCGTGCCAGCCTGAACAAAGAGTTCCGCCGCCTTTTGCCGGTTCTGCTGGGCGGCAAGACTAGCCGCCTCGTCGATCCGGTCCCGAGCCTGCTCCGCGTAGGAAGTATCCAGCAGGCCGGAAAACACGGCAATGGCCTGGTCATATTCCTTGAGTACCAGATGCTCCTGCCCCTTGCGCCAGGCATCCTCAAAGGCCGCCGTCTCAAGAGCCTGCTGTTTTTGAATCTCCTGGGCCTGCATCGCAGTCATCTCATCGGACAATCCCTGGAGTTGCGCCTGCTTGTCCGCGGGGAGGTTCTCCAAGGGTAATGCCTGGAGCAAGCGTAACGCCTCGGCAGTCCTGCCTGCTTCCTTCAGACTGCTGATCTGCGTAAATTGCTCAGCATACCACGCCTCGGCGCTGTCCCGCGATTCAAAAAGGATCCTGTTGACCGTGGGAGCCACCATGGACTCGGGAAAATTCGTCAAAAAGCCCTCGGCGAGAAGAACGACCTTATACCCGTCCCGGACCTGGTTGAATCCTAGATAGGCTCGCATAAGCGTTGCGAACTGCTTGACCTCCGCGCTTTGATTATGCCTGGCGCTGATGACTGCCTGCTGTTTTCTCGCCCACTCGATATTCTCACCCAGGGCGGCATATCTGTTGATAATATTTACATAGCCGGTAAAGGCGTTGGCATAGTCCTCCAAGCCGAACCGAATATCGGCAACCAGCTGCATGAGCTGAAAAACCTGTCCTGCCTGGTTGCTCTGTTCCATTTCCTGGAGCAGGTTAGCGAAAACCCTGCCCGCGTCCTCCTCCCGGCCGAACCGAAGCAGGGCCTGCCCATAGCTGTAGGTGCTTGCAAAAGCGGGCTTCAGGCCATCTCCGGCAGGCAGTTGCTCGTAGAGGCGGATCACTTCGGCAAAATCATTGCCGGCCATTGCATCGTGTATGGCTTTTTCCCCTGCAGCCAAGGCCTGGGTAGCATCCCCGGCCAGACGGCCCTCAATGCCCTGCCCGCCGGCAAGGAGACGCTGGCACTCGCTCTCAAGAAAACCGATATCCTCCTGGGTCACGGCCCGCAGCTGCTCAACGGTAGCGGCATCAGGCCTCAGGCCGGCCCCCATCCCGATCAGATGGTCATGGAGCTGATTATAGGTACCCTGGATCGCCTGGAGCCGATTCCGGCATTCGGCCATCATTGCGTTTAATTCAGGAGAAGACTCCACTTGCGTTGCCTTGCTCTCCAACATTTCCCAGGCCTGGGTCTTTTGATCATAGGCGGCAATCCGGTCGTCAACCTGGGTGAGCACGGACAGAAGCTCTTCAGCCATGGGCACTTGCTGCTGGTCGGCCGGTCCGGTTGTCACCCCGGAATCCGGTGAAGGGACACCTGTCGTGCCGGGTAAAGCGGCTCGGTCCTGGGGCATGGTCTCCGCCGTGGAAGGCTCGACCCGCCCCGGGTACGGGGCGACGGGTTCCAGACGGGTTGCGCAGCCAACAAGGAGTGAGCCGGCAAGGGCAATCAACAACACTGCGGGGATACGGTTCCAGGGGCAAAACATTCTGTATTCTTCCTGTACGTGTGTGAAAAAAGATACCCTCGTAAATATGACAATCATGCAAAAACGCAACACGCTGCGCATCCGGCACCGCGATTCGAGCGAGTTATACGACCTGTCGGCGTCGGCCACGAGCGGTTGCGCGGGAACGACAATATGAAAATGTAAGGGGGGCAGGCAAGTGCAGAGCCGGCGCCTACCTGTCCGCAAGAAACACAGATTATGAAATTATCAAAAAAAATGGACGGGGACAATTCTTTTTCCGATGGGGTCGGTTCGCTGCTGCTACCTCGATGACATATTGCGCATTCATCTTCTTCACGGCCCCCAAAAAAACTTCATGAATGAGCCCCTCGTAAAATGTGCGACGCGATGAAATCAAGAGCAAAATATTCAGAGCAGGGATGCGTTGCGAAATCGCCAGGAGCGGTCCAGCGCCACGCTGAGGACGTTATTGCAAGAAAAAAGCCGCACAGGATATTTTAGCCGACCGAAATAGATATTTATCGTGCACGCGGCTCAACGGATATAAGTTCTTAGGTTACATGCCCTGCCGGGGTCATGGCCCGTTTTTCCAAAAGGGTCGGAAATAGCGATCCGGCTCAAAGTGTCCATTCAGGTTCTGGCGACCGTAGCTGAGGATGGCGGCCTGTTCCGGCGCGACCATTGTCCGCAGTGCCATCTGTCCGGGCAGAACCGCCCCCCCTCTCTCGGGATCGACCGGAACAAAAACCTGTCCCAGCTCAGGATAGCGCAGGGGCAGGCCGCCGAAACTCAGATCGGCCGTATCCGCCCGGTCACCGACCTCCTCCATCTCCAGAATGGCCGAGGCGATGCCGCTCCAGGTGGGCAGAGCTCCGGCTGAGCCGGCTATGCGGGTCGCGCCCTTTTCCATGGGTCGGTTGTCGTCAAAGCCGACATAGACCCCGACCGTATATCCCCCGTCCAGGCTCATGGCTGTCTCGTCGTCCGACAGAACCGGCACATATCCGAAAAAAGCGGCGTTTCTGAAATCATTGGCCGTGCCCGTCTTGCCCAGCAGGGGAAGCGGCAGATTGAGAGCCGCCAGAAATTTTTGCCGGTCCGGATCCGTGCTGCGCAGCCGGACGGTATCCCGGGCAAACCTGCCGGTCCCAAATTTCACGGTGTTCTGCAGGATATGCCCCACGGCGGCGGCGGCCAGGCCATCGACCACCCTTGTTCCGCTCTGCTCGCGCGCATAGATAATTTCCCCTTCCTCGGTTTCAATACGGTCAATGATCGCCACCCCCTCCCCGCCGTATTCGTCGCGATCAGGGTCAGGTTTTTCCAGATGGCCGGCGTGGCTCATCCCGGTCACGATGGCCTCATACATCCGCACCCCGTCAATCAGGGAAATGACATTGGAGCCGAGGGGAAAGGAAAGAACCGGCTCCAGCCTGGCGGTAACGCCTGCATTTTTCGCCATGGCGATCAGATATTGCAGGCCGACCAGAATGCGGTAATCCCTGATGCTGCCCAGCACCTCCATGGAATAGGGATCAGCGGCCTGAAGCGTTTCATTTTCTTTGGCCATCTGGGAATTGACCTGTTTGACGGCGAAAACGCTCAGCCCCCCCTCCAGTCGCACGTCCTGCCAGAATTCCTCAACCTCTCTGTGGTCCAGGCTCCCCAGTCTGGTCCGCAACTCTTCTTCAGACAAATAGCGCCAACCCTGGCGGGCGGAATGAAGGGAAAAAATAATCCGGCTGGCCCCGTCCTCCCAAAAATTCCCCTGGGCCCTCAGATTGCCGCTCTCCCGGTCAAGCAGGGCCAGGGAATCCGCCTCGCCAACCGGCTCCGCGGACGAGGCCAAATGAAGTCGAAACTGCTCCAGGGCATTCAAGCTTGGCTGCAACGCTAGAAAACTCCTGCGCAAAATGCCCTGGCGGGTCTCCAATTCCCTCGCCTCTCGCATACTGAGGCCTTTTTCCTCGGCCTCCATGCCGGCACGGAGTTCTCCGGCGTACCGGTCAAAATGCTGGCCGTAGGGAATTTGCTTCAGTTCTTCATATTCCACGGCCCGGTCGTCGAAAAGAAAATCCGGTTCCAGATTCTTGACCGCGCGGTCATACGCAGCCAGTTGCAGTGCGTCCTGGTTGACGACAATCCCGTGCCGATCCCTGATCCGTCGCTTGAACTGGGCATTGGTTTCGGCATCCGGGCCTGTCCTCGGCGCCAGATCCAGATATGCGGCCACTTCCTGCAAACGGGGCGAGGTCAGATGATCAGTGAGATGATAAAGCAGCCAGACCGCGGCCAGGTTTTCCGAGGTGACCCCCGCCCAGCTCAGGGATACCTGTTCGTGGGGGCTGAGGTGATCAGGACGGGGAAAATAGGGCCGATCATGGAAGACAAAAACCTCACGGCGGTTGTTGAGCAGGTCCGTCGTATTCCAGCCAAGTTGCAATGCCGCGGCAAAAAGAAAAGGTTTGAAGGTCGAACCCATGGGACGCAGAGCCGCCACGGCACGATTATAAAAACGGTTCTCAATGCCGCCGGCCATGGCCAGAATCTCGCCACGCCGCATAACCAGTGCCGCCCCCTGCAACTCAGAAAAACGTTCCAGGGAGAGAGCAGGTCCTCCGTTCAGCTCGCCGGGCCGGACCCTGACATAAACCGTATCGCCCGCCCGCAACTCCTGCAGCAGCAGAGGCAAATCCTTGGGGCCGGCCTCGGCCCAGCGATTTTTCCTGTACTTGACATGCGCGACCAGAACATCCATCAGGCCCTCTTCGTCAAGAAAGCCCGTGGGCAGGTTGCCGGCAAAATCAACGCTGATCAGGGGACCGCCCTTCTCGTCTTTGCCGATGGCCTCGATTTTGCCGAACAGGAATGAACCCGGGGTCACCGCCAGATCCCCCCGGAAGTCCACGTCTTCGTATTCCCGCTGCACCTCGTCCCGGTCATAGCCGCGGAGCATGATGTCCAGACGGGACAGGTCCCGGCGGAGGGTATGGAGTGTTTCGCCCTGAAGCACCTTGTCCACGGTCGTAATGACCCGAACCCCGGAGGTGGAAACATTGCTGATGCCGTGCTCATCAAGGGCATCGATGATTTCCGGCGCGGCCAGCCCGTCCTTGACCATGTCCATCACCGTATTGAGCGCAAAGGACATCCGTCCCCGTTTAAACCCGATTTCACCGGCAACGGCCTCGCGATACGCGGCTTCGCTGATATAGTTGCGTGCTCTCATTTTGCCGAGAACGTATGCGGTGCGTTCCTTTGCCCGTTCTCTTGCCCGTTCGGCGGACGCTTCATCACTCTTGGTGAAGGGATTATAATAGTTGGGCCGTTTGACGCTGCCAGCGATGAAGGCGCATTCCAACAGGGACAGCTCCGCGACCTCCTTGTCGAAGTAATAACGGGCAGCTACCCCCAGACCGTGGCCATTGCCGCTGACAAAAAACTGATTGGCATAAAATTCCAGAATCTTCTCTTTGGAATAATGATACTCAAGGCGCAGGGCATACAGCATTTCCTTAAGTTTGGCCTGATATGTCCGGGATTGACGCTTGAAGAGATTTTTCGCGGTCTGCTGGGTAATCGTGCTGCCGCCCTGCACCACCCGCCCTGCTCGGAAATTGACCAGCATTGCCCTGGCGATGCCCAGCAGGTCGATTCCGTAATGGCTGAAAAATTGATCGTCCTCCGCCGCGACCAGGGCATTGACAAAGTCCCGGGGGATCTGCTCGTACGTCGCATACTGGCGATGTGCCTCCTCAAACAGGACGCCGATCTTTTCCTGGCCGTCCCGATAATACACCGGGCTTTCCCGGCCGAGAATCTTTTCAATATTTTTCTGGTCGATTTCCTCGCCGGGTTCCACGACCACCAGCCAATAGAGCATCCCCCCCGCCGCTCCCGCGGCAAGCAGGCCTACAACAAAGATAATTACCACGAAAATTTTAAAAAAACGCCACATCGGTCAACTGGGAATAACGGGAAGGAGGATAGGAATCTGCCGGGGTTCAAAAAATAAAATTTAGTTCAATAAATTGAATCTTTACGTTTTTTCTTGAAAAAAAGCCAGAAATAATGATATTTTTTTTTAGATGTGCCCAGAGTAGAGCTTTTTTGAAGCTTTTTTTCCCTTTTCCGGGCAGGTTACACCACATAAGATGAACAATCAACCCGAGAGACTGACACCCACAACATGAAGCAGAGCATATCCCTGATTACATTTCTGTTGCCAGCAGTCTTTGCGATTTCAATCCTTTCCGGTTGCGCCCAGGCTCCTGTTACAACCTATGTCCCGCTGGAAAACGAGCTGTACGCCAATGTCAATTTTGACAAAGGCCACGTGGTCATCCAGTACACGGAGAATGAACCGGAAGTTGCCCTTGAGGAGGAGCTCAAGGAACTGACCAAGATCGGCGGCTGGGAAGAGGAAACCTCAGGGCAGTCACAGGCTGAAATTGCCGTTTCCGAACAGACCACCTATGATTTTCCCATCGTCATGAACAAACAGGTCGAGTTTTACCTCAACCTGTTCCAGACCAAACAGCGCGGGTATTACGAGCGCTGGCTCGCCCGCTCCACCAAGTATCTTCCCTACATCAAATCGAATCTGAGGCAGGCCGGACTTCCCGAAGATCTCGCATATCTTGCGATGATCGAATCCGGGTACAACCCCACAGCCATTTCCAAAGCCAAGGCCGTCGGCCTGTGGCAGTTTATCGCCGGCACGGGAAAAAATTACGGACTGCGCATCGATTCGTGGGTTGACGAGCGCCGTGAACCGGACAAAGCAACTCTGGCCGCCATCAAGTACCTCACCTTTCTCTACGAGGAGTTTGGCTCCTGGTACCTGGCGGTAGCCGCCTATAACGCCGGTGAGGGAAAAATCGGCCGCGGCATTGAGCGGTACAAAACCGAGGATTTCTGGCATCTGGCCAGTAAAGATTATTTGAGCCTGGAGACCAAGCGTTACGTGCCCAAGCTCATCGCGGCGATAATTATTGCAAAAAATCCTGAAAAATACGGATTTTCAGACATCAACTATCAGCAGCCCCCCCAGTTTGACACCATCCCGGTTCCGCCGATGACCGATCTCCATGCCGTGGCCATGGCCAGTGGAGAGGACATCGAGACGATCAGGGATTTGAATAACGAACTTTTGAAGAACCTGACCCCTCCCGGCAAGAACTCCTATGAACTGCGCATCCCCGCCGGCACCTATGAGCGGGTTGCCAGCAACCTTGCACGGCTGCAGCCGGTGGCCAGCATCGATTACAAAACCCATGTGGTCAAAAAGGGAGATACCCTGACCGCCATTTGCCGCACCTACAACCTGAGCAAAACCGCCCTGCTGAAGGCGAACAATCTGCACACCGCCAAACTCGTTGCCGGCCAGCGCCTGCGCATCCCTTACCAGACAACCAAGTACGTCCTGCTCAAAGAAGGGGAAAAACCGGCAAAAGTGGCTTTGGCTGAGTTTGATGGCGACATGCAGTTTCACAGGGTTAAAAAGGGCGAGACCCTCTCGAAAATCGCTTCCCTGTATGGCGTGACCGCGCAAACCCTCATGCAGTGGAATAACCTGCAAAGCATACACAAAATCGCCGAGGGGCAGCAGTTGGCTCTTTTTCTCGATAAACCCGTCCAGCCGGCAATAGTCGCGCAACAGAAACCCGATATGTCCACGGCCACCGCAATGGTTGCGAGTGAAAAATCCGCAAGCGACGCCACCCTCAAGGCGGAGTTCAAAAAAAGACCGGCCGGTGCGGTTACGAATCAGGAGAAGATTACCTATCACCAGGTCAAATCCGGCGACACCCTTTGGTCGATTGCGCAAAAATACCGGATCACCCTTGAAAAACTTCGTAAATGGAACAATCTGAAATCAAACAATATTAATGTCGGCGCAAAGCTGGTCATAAAAAAAGCCTGAAATCCCCTTACCACTCTCCGGTACCCGCATACCTGCCTTTAGTAACGGCGTGCCCTCACCTGCCGCTGGCTCACCGGACGACGGAAACGAAATCACTATTTTCCGGCTTCTCCTCTTTACTTCAGAGGGGTTCATGGCTACATTCGTACCCATGCACCATTCCCCTGATCGGCAGTCACCCAAAACATGACGGATTATCGCCGCAGGCCATGCGGCCGGGGAAATTACCCGGGCGAAACGCATTGATGTGTTAGTTTTAGCGACGCCAGCAATGTTGATGCGCGGCGAATCTCCCGCAATGTTCAGATGACAGGACACATACCCCTTATGCCCCATGCCCCTTTTCCGAGCCGTGCGTATCCCGAGGATGTTGTGGAGATCCGCCTCTCCGACAAAACCGTTCTCCTGGTCGGTACCGCCCATATATCCCGGCAATCCACTGATCTGGTTCGAGAGGTCATCGAAGAGGAACAGCCCGATACCGTCTGCATTGAACTTGATGAAAAAAGGTTCCAGTCCCTGTCCCGTAAACAGCAGTGGGAAGGTCTCGACCTCAAGCAGGTCATCCAAAACAAGCAGCTCTCCACCCTCCTGGTCAACCTGATTCTCGCCTCCTATCAGAAAAAGCTTGGGGGAAAGCTGGGGGTGATGCCCGGCACCGAACTGCTGACCGCGGCCCAGGTGGCCGAGAAGCACCGGATAACGACCGTCCTCTGCGACCGTGACGTGCGGATTACCCTCCGGCGCGCCTGGCACGCCACCTCCCTTTGGAAAAAATTCTCGCTGCTGACCACCCTGCTCACCAGTCTTTTTGACGATACGGATCTTGACGAACAGAAACTGGCCGAACTGCGGCGCGGGGACGTCTTGTCCGAACTGATCGGCGAGATCGGCAAGGCCATGCCCGAGGCCAAAAAAGCGCTCATCGATGAACGTGATATCTATATGGCGGAAAAAATTAAGGCCGCGCCCGGCCAACGGCTGGTGGCGGTGGTGGGAGCGGGACATCTGGAGGGTATCCGCCGGGTGATCAAAGAGGACCACCGCGACCGCCTTGCGGAGATAGAAGCCATTCCGCCGGTGAGCAGGGCCTGGAAGGTTGCCGGCTGGACCCTGCCGGTCCTGATTATCCTCTCCCTGGTCCTGATCGGTTTTGAGAAAGGAGCGGGGGCGGCCGGCGATCTGCTGGGGTACTGGATTCTGGTCAACGGCATTCCGGCCGCACTCGGCGCCCTATTTGCCTGGGCCCATCCGGCAACCGTTGCGTCAGCCTTTGCCGCGGCGCCACTGACCAGCTTGTCACCGCTCATCGGCGTTGGTTATGTCGCGGCCTTTGTGCAGGTAATGAGCAAGCCGCCCGTGGTGCGCGAATTCGAAACCGTCAGCAGCGACATGTCCTCGGTGACCGGCTGGTGGCGGAACAAACTGTTGCGCATCTTTCTCGTCTTCCTGCTTTCCGGTTTCGGTTCAGCCATCGGCACCTGGGTCGGCGGTTATGAAATCTTCAGCAACCTCTTCAGTTGATGCCATGAAAAAACCGCAAGAACGAATCCCCCTGACCGGCAAGCAGATAAAATTTCTCCGGGGGCTGGGGCATCATCTGGACCATAGCGTCATTGTCGGGCGCGAAGGAGTTTCGGACAATCTCGTCCAGAGCTGCGCCGACGGCCTGCAAGCGCACGAACTGATCAAGATCCGGCTGGGCCAGAATTGTCCGCTCACCAAGGATGAGGCCGCGCGGCTCCTGGCGGATCGGACCGGGGCGCATCTGGTCCAGCTGATAGGGAAAACCGTCGTTCTCTACCGGGAGAACCCGGACCTGCCCCCTGATCTGGGTATACACCTGCCCCGCTGATTTCAGGCGCTGCTTCGGGCCGCACTTCCCACCGGGGCGAACCCGTCCCGGATCAGTTCTTTTCCTCAACAGGTGCCGAATGCCGGAGCGCGGCCCGGTAGGCATTTTTGTAGGCCGTCATCGCCTCTTTGTCCTGCTTCTGATCCTCGTGGACCCGGCCCAGGTAATAGAAGGCCTCATAATTGTCCGGATCGGCGGCCACCAGCGCCTGCAGCTCCTGCAAGGCTTCCGCCGTCTGCCCCTTCAACCGCTTGAGTTCGCCCCGACAGGCCTTGCCCCGGACGGAACCTGGATCAGCGGCCAGGGCCTGATTTATGGCCTTTTCCGCTTCAGGCAGCTGCTTCTTGTTCAGATAGAGACAGCCCAGTTCGAGATGCGCTTCGCTCATTTTCGGATCAATCTCCACCGCCTTGCCGAATTCCCGGATCGCGTTGTCAATCTGGCCGCGGCGCAGCATAACCAGGCCGAAATCATAGTGGCGTCGCCCCCCCTTCTCCTGGTCGGAGGCCTCAGCCATTTCAGGCCGCAACTCCGCTTCAACCTGGGCGACGGTCTTCTCGCCGAGCATGATTTCCACCGCCCCCTTCAGCCGATCTTGCAGGTCACGGCTGTAACCAAGCCCTGCCGCGGCCTTGCCGTCCTTGTCCACCAGGAGGACGGTGGGCAGAACAAAAATGCCCAGGGTGGCATAGGCCTGCTGTCCGGGATCCGTGTAGACTTCCAGGGAACTCTTGGAAAGAGAGAGAACTTCATCGATACGGGCGGCCTCATCGCCTTGGGCGTTGACGGAGATCAACCGCACGTCGCGCTGCTTAAAAAACGGCGTCAGCCTTTCCACCTCGGCAAGAATCGTGGCGGAATGCTCTGCCTTTTCAGGAATATCCGCGCCCCAGAGGACAACCAGAAACGGCTTGCCCTTGAGTTCCGCAAAGGCAAGTGACTTACCCGGATCCTTTACCCCCTTGAAGGAGACATCCGGCACAACCGCACCCTCGTCAAATCCACGGAAAGGAAACGCAACCGCTCTCAGGGTGGTGCTGCTGATGAAAACCATCGCTGAAAAAATGATCACCGCAATCAATGATCTCATATTGCCTGTCATCATACACCTTTAATTTTGCAGTTTATGAAAATATAACAGGAAGTTGCCCTGATCCGTTGCACCATTTTGGTTACAATGTGGTATTTTCTACCACATATCAGGACAAATGAGAAGGATTGGCTGCAAAAAATAACGGAATTGAGGTACAGTAGGGCAGAAGGGTAATCAGAACTTTAGACCATAATCAGAGGAGAGGGCTAATGGGTGACATCCAATCCGTTCCCGGCCTTTCGGCGAACCTGAAAAAGGCCGTTTGCTGGATAGGCGAGACCGTCAGGGAACATCCGGACATCCAGCGGGATCAAATCATCAACGAGGCGGAACTGCGGTTTGACCTCACTCCCAGAGAGTGCGAATTTCTGAACCAGAATTTCCTGAAATTTACCGACCAGCGGCCCTGTTGAACTCAGGGGATCACCTGCGCATCCGGGTAAACGGGGAGTTCAACGGTCACCGTGGTCCCTTGGCCGGGAACGCTGTCGATTCTGATGACGCCCCGGTGGTCGCTGATGATCTTCTGGGAAATGGCCAGACCGATCCCGGTACCGCCGGCCTTGGTGGTAAAATAGGGGTAGAAGAGCTGGGACATGTTTTCCGGGGGAATGCCGCAACCGCTGTCCCGGATGGAGATGGCCACCGTCCCGTCGTCCCTGTTGTTCGAGGCTGACACCGTCAGCTCTCCCCCCCGCTCCATGGACTGCACTGCGTTGAGGAGCAGGTTGAGGAAGACCTGATTCAGCCGGTCCGGATCACCGGCCACCGGCGGGATATCCGCCGGAAGCTCCAGCCGCGCCGCAATTCCGCTGCTTTCCGTGTCCGAAGAAATAAAGCGCAGGGCATCACCCAGCAACTCCGCTAATTCAACCTTCCTGACATGCAACGGTGCGGGCCGGGCGAAACTGAGCAACTCGGAAACAGTCCGGTTCATCCGTTCCACTTCCTGGATAAGCAGACCGGCCGTCTCGCTCTCGCGACTGTCCGAGGCGAACTTGCCCTTGAGCAGCAGAGCCAGCCCCTTGATCGAACTCAAGGGATTGCGGACCTCATGGGCGACCCCGGCGGCCATTCGGCCGACCGCCGCAAGGCGCTCATTTTCCCGCATTTCCTTTTCCATGGCCTTGATCTGAGTCAGATTGGAAACAAGCAGGACCTGTCCCTGGAACTCGCCCTGATTGTCCAACACATCTATACTGTGACAGAGAAGATGCAGCTGTCGTTCAGCCAGACTGAACAGAATATCCCGTTCATGGCCCGCAGAGGCCGTTTGCTTTTCGGCATCAATCCCGCCCGTGTTGAAAAATCCGGTAAACTCCGGCGGCAGAACTTCCGCGGGCCTTTTGCCCACTGTATCACGGGCGCTGATGCCGATCATCTCCTCGGCCGCGCTGTTCCAGGTAGTGATCCTGCCGACGCGATCAGTGGCGATGATACCCACCGGCAACTTAGCCACCAGCAGCGCGGTGAAGGCCTTGATCTCGGCAAGTGTCCGCTGGGATACCCGAAACCCCTGCACGGCGGCCAGGGAAAGCCAACCGCCGATCCCCACCAGGAGCATGGTCACGGAAAGGATCAGGGCCTGCAATTTGAGCCGGCGGACCGCCTGATCAAAATTTCGCATGTCCAGCCCGACCACCATAAAATAGGCATGCCCGTCATTGCCTCCCGGAATAAATTCATCCGATCTAACCGGCGGATGGAGCATCATACCTTCGGGTTGTCGCAGCGAACGCTTCCTGTTGCCCTGGCCATGAGGAACCGGCCTGACCAAAGACCGATAGGGAAAAAAGGCACGAACCGCCTCAAACAGTCGCCCCGTTTCGGGAGTACTGGAGATCCGATAGCCGGTGGAAGGTTCCCGCGCATTGATCTCTTCCGATGATCGGGGAAGATTGATTTGCATCGTTTCCCCAAGACGATCAGGATTGTCGTGGACCACGACCTTCCCCTGCTCATTTACCACCGCAAGAAAGAGGACATCCGGCTCCTCAGCCACATGATTGATCATCCGCTGGACATAGGCATGCCAAGGATCGGACCGCCAGATGCCCCTGTTTAGATCGAAAAGATAGGATGACCTGGCGCCGGAATGAACG
Organism: Desulfobulbus sp.; assembly: GCA_003604995.1. Lineage (GTDB taxonomy): Bacteria > Desulfobacterota > Desulfobulbia > Desulfobulbales > Desulfobulbaceae > UBA10518. The sequence continues at coordinate 18,009 of QZJD01000047.1, forward strand.
ACACGCATCAGGGTATCGGCCTTCTGCAGCATCGCCATGGTCATCAGCTGCTGTTCCCGGCGAATGTTATTCAGGGTAAAGGTGACCACGATGAGGACGAGCAGTGCCGTTGCCGCGGCCAGCAGCCAGGGTGAGACGTAAAATATTCTGGGACGGGGGAAAAAGCGCATGGTTTGATACCCACTACTATCTTGCAATATCCGCGCCCGATACATTGCGACTCTCTCGTGAAAATACCCTGGCCCCGGAGACTCTTGCAAAATGACGGCAATTTTTATCCGGGAGTCAGATTTAATTTTTTGCGCAACGGCAGGGGACTGAATTTTTTTTTCGCGCCAGAGAAGCGAAAATCATTCTGTCCCCGAATATCTGGGAAAAATAAAATCAGTCCCCTCCTGGCTGCATAAAGACTGAACGTGGGTGGCTGTTACAAAACGATTCCAATTCATATTGCAAGAGGGGCACCGATCAGGACAACTGATCCTGTTTGGTGAAAAACCTTAATCCTGAAGCCGTGACCTTTCGCCCCCCATCCCCATCTGGGTAAAAACTATCCACCCGGGAAACAACAACCGGATACTTTTTACCCATCCGTGCCCTGTTTCGCCATCTTCCAACCAGTCATCGCCCTGTTCAACCGTACATAAATTCAGTAAATTCGACGAGATAAAAAAAATATTTGCAAACTGGCACGCGGTTGGCAATAGGTGAGGCACAGGCAAACAACAACTCAACCCAAGGAGAAAATGCTATGAAGCTACATACATGGCCAAACAAAATGATCCTTGGCGCAATTCTGGCTGGTGGTATTGCCCTGACCGGCATGAATTCCGCCGATGCCCGGCCCTGGGGCCACGCACTTGATGAGTATGGCCCGGGCCACTGCTACCAGGCACGGCAATTGGATGAAAAAACCATTGCCGCCCGGGAGAAATTTCTGAGCGAAACCGTCGCAATTCGCAAGGAAATGGCCGTCAAAAGGGCTGAACAGGATGCCCTGATGAACAGCGAGAATCCCGATGCCAAGCGCATCGCCCAACTCACCGGGGAAATTTTCGACCTGCGGGAACAGCTGCAGGCAAAAGCCGCGGCAAGCGGTCTTGATTTCCCGGGCATGAGAGGATTAGGCTGCGGCTACTGTGACGGTCCGGGTCCCGGACCAGGAGCAGGAGCCGGCCCGGCACCCGACAAAAAGGGTGCTCCCCAGAATCCGTAATCAGGAAGTAATCGATACAATTTGTCTCCTCCCCCATGTCCCGGCAGGTGCCCCCCCTCCTTACCTGCCGGGGCATATCTTTTTCCGACGACCAGGCCCCCTCGATTTTCTCGTTCCCGATTCCGCGACCGACGGCGTGAGTTGCACTTCATTTCCCAGTTTCCAGAACGCCCTGGGATATCTCACATCATGCTCTCCGGATCCACATCCACGGCCAGATCGATTCCCCGTCCGCAGAGACGGCCGGATTCCGCCAGCAGCCTCTCGCACAATTCATGCAATACCTGCGGGCGGCCGCTCTTCAGCAGGAGCTGCCACCGGCTCTTATCTTTGATCCTGGCCAGGGGGGCCGGCGCCGGCCCGAGAATTTCAACGGGTCCGCTCCGCCCGCCGGCGGCAGCCTCGGTCAGAAATTTCCCGATCCGTGCTGCGCATGCCTTGACCCGCTCTTCGTCGCCACCGCTGATCCGGACGTTCACCAGCCGGGAAAACGGCGGATAGCGCAGTTCCCTGCGTTGGCCGACCTCCTGGTTGTACAGGGCGGAGTAGTCATGCCGCTGGGCACAGAGGATCGAATAATGATGCGGTTGATAGGTCTGGATGATGACCCGGCCCGGCTGCTCGCCCCTGCCGGCCCGGCCGGTGACCTGCGCCAGCAGTTGAAAGGTGCGCTCCGCCGCCCTGAAATCAGGCATGCCCAGACCGCTGTCGGCCCATATCACGCCCACCAGGGTCACATTCGGGAAATGCAACCCCTTGGCGATCATCTGGGTGCCCACCAGTATATCCACCTCTCCCTCCCGCACCGCCCGCAGGGTTGCCAGATACTGTTTCCGGCCGCCGGTGATGTCACTGTCCAGTCTGGCCACCCGGGCGTGAGGAATAAGCTGGGCCGCCTCCGCCTCGATCCGTTCCGAACCCAGGCCGAGTCCTTCCATTTTCGGCGAGGCGCAGGCCGGGCAGACAATGCGGGTGGTCAGGCGGTACCCGCAGTAATGACAGACCAGTTTCTGTTCGCGGCGGTGCAGGGTCAGCGACACCTGACAGTGCCGGCACTGGACGATATGGCCGCAGTCCCGGCAGATCATGAAGCTGGCATAACCCCGGCGATTGACAAAGAGCAGGCTCTGCCGCCGTGCCTCCATATTCTCATGGAGAGCCCGGATCAACTGATCGGAAAAAAAGAGATCCGGCCGCCCGGTCCTGCTCACCGCAAGATTGACCACCTCGACTTTGGGCAGACTCTGGCCTGTAACGCGCCGCGGCATGCCGAGCAGGGTATACTTTCCGGATTGGCCGTGGTGAAAACTGACCACCGAAGGAGTGGCCGAACCAAGGATGACCGGACAGGAGGCGAAGCGCGCCCGCAGCACGGCGAGATCGCGGCCGTGATAGCGCAGACCGTCCTCCTGTTTGTAGGCAGGCTCATGTTCTTCGTCGACGATCACCAGGCCGAGATCGGTAAGAGGCGCGAACACCGCGGATCTGGCCCCGATGACCACCCGGGCGCGGCCCGCGAGGATATGCTGCCACTGGTCATGGCGCTCCCCCTCGCCGAGTCCGCTGTGCAGCACTGCCAGTTCTCCGGCGAAGCGGGAATAGAAATGGGCCTCCAGCTGAGAGGCCAGGGCTATCTCCGGCACCAGGACCAGGACGCTCCGGCCGGCGGCCAGGGCGGCTTCCGTTGCCCGCAGATAAACCTCGGTCTTGCCGCAGCCCGTCACCCCGTGCAGGAGAAAGGTCTGAAATGAAGGGGAATCTACAACCGGCAGCAGTTGCGCGAGAACCGACTCCTGGTCGGGCGTCAGCTGCCGGGGTTTTGGATAATACACAAGCTGGCCGCCCAGGGGATCGCGGTAAATCTGCTGTTCCCAGCGACGGACCAGTCCGGCGGCGGCAAGCTCGGCCAGGGCTTTACCCGCGCCCCCATACCGGCGGCTGATTTCCGCCTGGGCCAGCGGCGGGGCGCCAGCCAGGGTCCCGCCCAGTTCACAGATAATCACCAGGGTTTTCCGGGCGGAACGGCTTACCTCCGGGAAGAGGCGGATCAGGAACTCCGCCGGCTCTTCCGCTTCCGGTCGATGGCCTTCCCGGATTCCCGCCGCCGCTTCTTCGGTGAGGGCGACCACCTTTTGCATCTTCCGCTGGATCGGAGCGGAGAGGATTTCCTCGGCAACCCTGATCCAGCCCTGCTTCTCCCACCTGGCCAGCAGGGCCTGTATTTTTTTTTTGCGTCTGAGCCCGGCGACCGTTCGGGGCGCTATCTCTCCGCTCTCCAGGAAACGTTGGCCCCAGCCTGAGGTCAACTCTTCGGCGGATCGCACCGCTTCCGCGACCTGGCCGCGGGCCGTCAGTTCCAGAATGATTCTTCCGCCGCTGCCGCTGGTGAGACCGCCGGGCAGGGCGGTCCGGATCACCTCTCCCAGGGGGTGATGGTAATAGTCGGCGATCCAGCGAAAAAAAGGGATCAGCTCCCCCGGAAAAAGAGGGGCCTGATCCAGCAGCTCGGCAATGGACTTGATCTGGATTTTTTCCGCGCCGGTATCCTCCCCGGCCTGGGCGAGGACATAGCCGGTGACCAACCGCCGGCCCAGGGGGACCAGAACCCTCCGGCCGGCTTCGATGACTGCCGGGGAGGTGAGCCCGGCCGGGTGGGCATAGGTCAACGTCTTGCGCAGAGGGGCGGCGACAGCAACTTCATAGCGGGTCATGGCAATCCGTCAGCCCTCTGCGGGGGGATAAACCGAAAAAAAAAGGAGCCTCTTGCAAAATGAACAACGTCGCGAGATCGAGAGAAAAATATTCCGGGCAAGAATGCGTTGTGAAATCGCCCGGAAGCGGAGCAGCGCTCCGTTGAGGACAATTTCACAAGGAAGGCGCCGCCCAGGAGATTTTTAGCCGATCGGAGGAGATGGTCATTTTGCAAGAGGCTCAAAGGTCAGGGAATAAACAGGAGGCGAAACTCCTTTTCAGGAATTTTCTTCGGAGGCATGGCGGATATAATCTTTGAACGCCTTGCCCAGAGTGGGATGAGTCATGGCGAAATCCACCACCGCCTTAAGATAGCCGAGCTTATCGCCGGCATCGTACCGCTTGCCATCAAACTCATAGGCATACATGCCGCGCCGGCCGGCCAGTTCCACCAGGGAATCGGTCAGCTGGATCTCGCCGCCGTGTCCGGGGGTGGCGCGGCCGAGATACTCGAAGATATCCGGCATCAGGAGATAGCGGCCGATGATCGCCATGTCCGAGTTCGAGGTTCCCGGGGCCGGTTTCTCCACCATGCTGGTTACCTTGTGGGCCCTCGGGATTTCGGTGGGAACACCTTCGACAATGCCGTACTGGTGGGTCTGATCCATGGGCACCCGCTGCACCGCGACGATGGATTCGTGGAATTGGTCGAACAGGTCGATCATCTGCTTGCAGCAGGGCACCTTGCTCCGGACCAGGTCGTCTCCGAGCAGGACCATGAACGGTTCGTTGCCGATGACATCCCGGGCCATCCAGATGGCATGACCCAGGCCCAGGGGTTTTTTCTGCCTGACCGAAACGATCTCGATCAGGTTGGAAATGATGTTCAGCTCATCGCGGAGCAGCGACTTATTTTTGTCTTTGAGCACGGTATCGAGTTGAAAATCGTAGTCAAAGTGGTTCTCGATGGCCGATTTGCCCTGGCTGGTGATGAGAATGATCTGATCGATGCCAGAGGCCACCGCCTCTTCGACGATGTACTGAATAGTCGGCCGATCGACGATGGTCAACATTTCCTTGGGAATGGCCTTGGTGGCGGGGAGGAAACGGGTACCCAGGCCGGCGACGGGGATAACGGCTTTTCTTATCCTGGTCATTGTCTTCCTGTCGGTTTGGTTTTCAATGAGTTCGCATGCGATATCCTGTATACATAGCAGGTGACGGAACAATCAGCAAGGGATACCCGAGATTTTTTCGAGGCTCCTGAGAACGGAAACAGGACATGGACCTGACCATACCGGGCGACCTGCCCATAGCCGCCCGCGGCGACGACATCATTGCCGCCATCAACGCCAGCCAGGTGCTGGTGATCGCCGGCGACACCGGTTCAGGCAAGACCACCCAGCTGCCCAAGATGTGCCTTGCCGCGGGCCGGAGCCGGTCAGGGATCATCGGCTGCACCCAGCCCCGGCGGATCGCCGCGGTGGCGGTGGCCGAACGGGTGAGCCAGGAAATGAAGGCCCCGGACCTGGTGGGCTACAAAATCAGATTCCGTGACCAGACTACCCCGGACACCCGGATCAAATTCATGACCGACGGCGTCCTCCTGGCTGAAACCCTGCATGATCGGCTGCTGCGGCGCTATGATACCCTGATCATCGACGAAGCCCATGAACGGAGCCTGAACATCGATTTTCTCCTGGGTTACCTCAAGACCCTCATCGCCCGTCGGCCGGACCTGAAGCTGATCATCTCCTCGGCCACCCTGGACACCGAAAAATTCAGCGCCCATTTCGGCGGGGCTCCGGTCATCAACGTCACCGGCCGGACCTATCCGGTCAGCGTAGCGTATCATCCGCCCGCCGAGAGCGAGGATGGCGAGCAGGAGTCCCATGTGGAGCAGGCGGCCCGCGAGGCCGTCCTGCTGTCCGACCGGCACCCGGTCGGCGACATGCTCATCTTTATGCCAACCGAACGCGACATCCTTGACTGCGTGGAGATCCTGCAGGCCAAACTCGGCGGCAACGCAACGGTACTGCCGCTCTTCGGCCGCCTGCACGCCGCGGACCAGCGACGGATCTTCCGGCCCTCCCGGCAGCGCAAGATCATCGTTGCCACCAACATCGCCGAGACCTCGCTCACCGTGCCGGGCATCCGCTTCGTCATCGACACCGGCCTGGCCCGCATTTCGCGCTACAATTCCCGCGCCGGCACCACCAGCCTCCTCGTTTCCCGCGTCTCGCAGGCGAGCTGCGACCAGCGGAAAGGCCGCTGCGGCCGCACCGGTCCCGGCGTCTGCCTGCGCCTGTTCAGCGAAGAGGATTACCTGGCTCGACCCCAATACACCCAGCCGGAGATCCAGCGCGCCAACCTGGCCGAGGTCATCCTGCGGATGATCAGCCTCGGTCTCGGCGACCCCCGGGAGTTTCCCTTTCTGGATCCCCCCTCCTCCCATGCCTTACGCGACGGCTACCGGCTCCTGCTCGAGCTTGGGGCGATCAGCGGCGAGAACCGGCTGACCCGGCGGGGCAGGATCATGACCGGCCTGCCGCTTGACCCCTGCATCGCGCGCATAATCGTCGAGGCGGCCCAGCGCGGCGCCCTGCGCGAAATCAAGATCATCGCCGCCGGCCTCTCCATCCAAGACCCCAGGATCCGCCCCGCGGAGAGCGAGGAAAAAGCGGATGCGGCGCACCGTAAATTCGTTGATCCCCAGTCGGATTTTCTGTCGCTCCTCAACATCTGGAATACCTTTCAAGCCACCGCGGGCAAGGTCAGCAAAGGCAGGCTGCGCAAGTTCTGCGCCGGTCACTTCCTCTCCTGGCAGCGGATGCGGGAGTGGCTTGACATCCATGAACAGATCAGCGAACTGACCCGGCACCATCCCAGTTTCCACGACAACGCCGAACCGGCCTCCTTTGCCGCCGTTCACCAATCCCTGCTCAGCGGCTTTCTCCGCAACATCGGCCAGAAAAAGGAAAAAAACCTCTACCGGATCAGCAGCGGCCGGGAAGCGATGATCTTTCCCGGCTCGGCTCTCTACAACCATGGGGGGCGCTGGGCGGTCTGCGCTTCATTCATGGAAACCAGCCGCCTCTTCGCTATGACCGCGGCAAATATCGACGTTCGCTGGCTGGAAGAGATCGGCGGCGGACTGTGCCGGAAAAGCTGGTCGGACCCGCACTGGGAAAAGAAGGCGGGCCAGGTCACCGCTCTGGAAAAGGTGACCCTGTTCGGCCTGATCATCGTCGCCGGGCGCCGGATCAACTACGGCCGGGTCGGGATGGAGGCGGCCGCCGAGGCGAGAGACATCTTCATCCGCCAGGCCCTGGTCGGAGGGGAGCTGGGCGGCCGGGCCCCTTTTCTCCAGCACAATCTGCAACTCATCGGCGACTACCGGGAGATGGAAGAGAAAATGCGCCGCCGCGATATCGTGGTGGACGAACAGACCCTGTACCGTTTCTATGATCAGCGGCTGGGCACGGTGTACGATCGGCACACCCTGAACCTGGAGATCCGCCGCCACCACGGCGATCATTTTCTCAGAATGCGGATGGAAGACATCTGCCAGACCGAACCGGCCGGTGAAGAGCTGTACCGTTTCCCGGAATTCCTGCCGGCAGGCCCGCACCGGCTTGCCCTTACCTACCGTTTTGAACCCGGCCATGAGGACGACGGGGTGACCGCGCAGATCCCCGTCCCCCTGGTCGAAACGCTGCGGCCTTCCCTTTTTGAATGGCTCGTCCCCGGCCTGCTGGAAGAAAAGGTCACCGCTCTGCTCAAATATTTGCCCAAAACCCTGCGCCGCCGCCTGGTCCCCCTGCCGGACGCCGCCGGCCGGATCCTGGACGCCATCTCCCGCCACGACGGTTCCCTGTACGCCGCCCTGGAACAAACGGTGAGCAGGCTCTATCAGGTAAAGATCGGCCGCGCGGACTGGCAGCCCGACAAGTTGCCCAGCCACCTGAAAATACGTTTCTGCCTCGTCGGGGAGGCGGGCGAAATTCTTCTTTGCAGCCGCTCCTTCCAGGACCTGATCGATGCGGTACGGGCAGGAAAATCCCCCTCCCCGGCCGCGAGCCGTCAACCCGCGATTCCGGTTCCACCGCCCCGTCTCATCGAATCCTGGGATTTCGCCGCACCGCCGGCCCCCATCGCTCTCCACGCGCCCGAGCAGGGCGCCGGGTTCCTTTACCCCGCCCTGTTTGTCGACAAACTCCATCACCGAGTCGAACTGCGCTATATCGAGGATCGTGCGGAGAGTTTCCGGCGGAACCGGGAGGGACTGCGTTTTCTCCATTCCCTGCGGTTTTCCAAAGAGGTGAAGGGCCTGGTCGGGGAGTGCAAGGCGGCGCTCACCAGCCACTCGGCCTCCTGGCTGGCCCTGGGCTCCGGCCATACCGCGACAGAGCTTCGCGAACTGCTGCCGGCATTTCTCCTGGACGAAATTTTTCCTACGGCGGCACCCTCCCTGCCCTCGGCCCGGGAATTTGAGGAGGTCTCCGCAGCGGCCCGGGACAAAGGCGTGACGCGCAGCGGGTGCCGGATGCTCGATGAGCTGCTCCGCCTCCTTGCCCTTCGCAGGGAAATCGGGCATCGTCTCAGCCAGGGCGGCCGGGGAAAGAGCAGCGAACTCCCGGCCCCGCTCCGCGCCGAACTGGAAAACCGCCTCCGGGAACTGCTGCCGTCGAACTTTCTCCAGAGCCGGCGCTTCAACGACCTCGTTCATACCGAGCGCTACCTCCGGGCACTGGCTGTTCGTCTTGAACGGGCCGCGCACGCGCCGGCCAAGGACGCAAAAAAGGCGGAGCAGATCGGCCCGGCGGCAAACCGCCTGAACCGGTTCCCCGATTGCGCGGACATGCCGGCAGAGTGCTGCCGCGTCCTGGCCGAGTACCGCCAACTCGTGGAGGAACTGCATGTTTCAGTGTTCGCCCCTGAACTCGGAACCGCCGTCCCGGTCTCGGCAAAACGGCTGGCGGAAAAATGGCAGGAGGTGGAAAACGCCTGCCTGCGCGTGGAATAGCACTGCCACCGGCCGTGCCGACAAGTTGTTGAAACCCTGGCAACGACTGTTCCGGGTTTCGCGTTCGGGTGAGGTTGTAAAAATTGCCGGGTTCGATACAATAGAGCAAATCGTTCTGTTTACAATCTCTACGGAAGCGAGGGGACGGCGCCGGATGAACATGGATTATCCAAAGGGGATACGCTGATGCGTTGCTTTGTCACCGGGGGCACCGGTTTTGTCGGCCGACACCTGGTCCGCCTTCTCGAACGGCCGGTGGTTGCCGGACGGAGTTACCGTAAAATCAGAGGAATCCTCGGGGAAGAGGTCACCCCTTACCCCTGGGACCTCGAAACGCCGCCGGACCGCCATGCCCTCGCCGGGGTGGATACGGTCTTCCATCTGGCCGGCGAGTCGGTGTTCAACGGCCGCTGGAACAATGCCCGCAAACAGCGGATCATGGACAGTCGTATCCGAGGTACCCGCAACCTGGTGGCCGCACTGGCCGAACTTGACCCGCGGCCGGCGGTCCTGGTCTGCGCTTCGGCCATTGGCTATTACGGCGGCCGCGGCGATGAGCCGCTCAGCGAAGACTCACCGGCCGGCACGGATTTTCTGGCACAGGTCTGCCAGGCCTGGGAAGATGAGGCCCGGCAGGCGGAACATCTCGGCATCCGGGTGGTGTCGGTGCGGATCAGCGTCGTCCTGGGCAGCGACGGCGGCGCCCTGCCCCAAATGCTCCTGCCGTTCCGCCTCGGGCTCGGCGGCCGCATCGGCAGCGGCAGGCAATACATGTCCTGGATCCATATCGACGACCTGGTGGGCATCCTTCTTCATGCCGCAAAAAGCAGCACCGTCCGCGGCCCGGTCAACGCCGCCGCCCCGAACGCAGTGACCAACAGGGAATTTACCGCGGCCCTCGCCGGGGTATTGCACCGACCCGCCTTTCTGGCAGTGCCGGCGCCGGTGCTTAAGATTACCCTGGGCGAATTCGCCGATGTCCTTCTTGCTTCGCAGCGGGTGGTGCCGGAAAAAATCCTCCGGGACGGTTATGCGTTCCGCTACCCGGAACTCAAGGGTGCGTTGCGGAGCATTTTATTAGGGGATTAGGGGATTAGGGGTTTAGGGGTTTAGGGGATTAGGGGATTAGGGGGTTAGGGGTTTAGGGGTTTAGGGGTTTAGGGGGTTAGGGGTTTAGGGGTTTAGGGGTTTAGGAGTTTAGGGGGTTAGGAGTTTAGGGGGGCTGTCAGGTTGGAGGAAATGGAAATGCGGGAAGGACAACATCCGTGTTGAGACCTCAGCTGATCGTCCTGCTGGTGTGGCTGTTTGTCATGGCTTGCGCCCTGGCGGCCTGCTCCGGATCGCCGCAGGGCAACGCTGCCGATGGCGGACGCTGGTACCGGCTGCATCGCTGCGAGGGGTGCCACGGCGAAGGCGGCAGGGGCGGACGGGCGCCCACGCTCAACGGATCCGCCATCAGCTACCGCCGCTTCCTCAATAAGCTGCGGACTCCGGATTCGACGATCATGCCAGCCTATGGTCCGGAAGAGCTGCCGGAAGAAGACGCGGCGGACATCTTTCTCTGGCTGCAAAAGACGCAACGCTAACATTTTCCCAAGGAACGGATACTATGGGCTGGAAACAGTTTTTTACCCCGGTTGCCTCCATGGATGCTCCGCAGGCCAAGAAGTTTCTGACCAACCAGCCGGCGGACTCGGTCACCGTACTCGACGTACGGCAGCCGGCGGAATACGAAGCCGGCCATATCGCGGGCGCCAAGCTGATCCCCTTGCCCGAGCTGCAGGGGAGGATGGCTGAACTCGACAATACAAAACCCACGGTGGTCTACTGCGCCATCGGCGGCCGCAGCAGGATCGCCGCCCAGATGCTGGCCGGCGGCGATTTCGCCGAGGTCTACAACCTGAGCGGCGGATTCAAGGCCTGGCAGGGCAATACGGCGGCAGGACCCGAGGACCAGGGCCTGGCCCTGTTCAGCGGCCGTGAATCAGCGGAAGAGGTCCTCGTTACCGCCTATTCGCTGGAGCAGGGACTGCGGGAATTCTATCTTCGGATGATCCCCCTGGCCAAGAATGACCCCGTCAAAGAGCTGTTCCAAAAACTGGCGGCCATCGAGGTCACCCACCAGAACCGAATTCTCGAAGAATACCGGCGCCTGACCGGGACCAGCGTCGATGTTGCCGTGTTTGAACGGGAAGTTGCCGGTCCGGCCATGGAAGGCGGGCTCAGCACCGAGGAGTACATCAGCCGCGCCGGCGCAAATCTGGATCAGGTGACCGATGTCCTGTCCCTGGCCATGGCCATCGAGGCCCAGGCGATGGATCTCTACCAGCGCGCCGCCGCCACCCGGACCGATCCGAACGGGCAACGGATGCTGCGCCAGATCGCCGGCGAAGAACAGGAACACCTGAAGCTGCTTGGGGACCTCTTTCAGCAGCTCTGACACCACCAACAGGAAAGGCGACGCACGAAATGGCAAAAAACCTGCTGCTGGCCGGCGGCGGCCACGCCCACATGATGGTTCTGGCCAACCTTGGAAAATTTAAGGAAATGGGCCATCTGGTGACGGTGATCCAGCCGTCGCCGCACCATTACTATTCCGGAATGGGACCGGGCATGCTCGGCTTGACCTACCGCCCGGAAGAGATCCGCTTCGCAACCCGCCGGGTGGTGGAAAAACAGGGAGGCACTTTCATCCTCGGCAAGGTGGCCAAGGTGGAACCGGCGGCCAACCGGGTGATACTTGAATCAGGGGAAACCATCGCCTATGATGTGGTGTCCTTCAACATCGGCAGCAACGTGTCCGGGCACGTCGCCGCGGAAAAAAGCGACACCATTTTCCCGGTTAAGCCGATTGAGCGGCTGCACGAAGCCCAGCAGCTCATCCTCCGCCTGGGCAAGACCAGGCCCCTGACCGTCGGGGTCGTCGGCGGCGGTCCGTCCGCGGTGGAGATCGCCGGCAACGTCTGGGGCCTTGCCCGGAAGGCGGACCTGTTGCCGATCACCATCAGGATATTTGCCCGCACCTCCATCATGACCTCTTTTCCGGACGGGGTGCGCTACCACGCCATTAACTCCCTGAACCGGCGAAAAATCGAAATCATCGAACACTGCGCCGTGACCAGGGTCGAACCGGGCAAAATCGAGATCGATTCGCGCCAGAGCTACGGGCTGGATGTGATCTTTATCGCGGTCGGGGTGCGCCCCTCTGCGGTATTCCGGAACTCCGGCATGGCCGTCGGCCCGGAGGGCGGCCTTCTCGTCAATCGGTACCTGCAAAGCGTCGAGCATCCCAATATTTTCGGCGGCGGCGACTGCATCTATTTTCAGGACAAACCCCTGGACAAGGTGGGGGTTTACGCGGTTCGGGAAAACCCGGTCCTGCTGCACAACCTGCAGGCGGCCCTTGAAGGGAGGCCGTTGCGGTCCTTTGATCCCGGCGGCGACTATCTCTTGATCTTCAACCTGGGGGACGGCACCGGCATTTTTCGAAAAAAATGGCTCCTGTTCGACGGCAGGCCGGCCTTTCTTCTGAAGGATTACATCGACCGGCGGTTCATGAACAGATTCCAGGCATTGGAGTGAGCTGATAGGTTTTGGGTTTTGGGTTTCGGGTTTTGGGTTTTGGGTTTAGGGTTTAGGGTTTCGGGTTTTGGGTTTCGGGTTTTGGGTTTTGGGTTTAGGAGGCGGCGGGATGTAGAGAGCGCTGGCGAAACCATTGATTGCGCTCCCCTCTCCCCAGGCGCGGGAGAGAGGGGAAAGATGACAAAATATCCGATTCGGTCCTATTTCTTTTTCGGCAGATCGTATTTGAACGATACATTGACCCGGGCGCGATAACTTACCACCTGGCCCTTATCGATCTGCATATCCAGTTTGACGATTTCCGCAATCCGTAAATTCTTGAGGCTCTTGCCCGCGGTTTCCACTGCATTCCGGGCCGCGTCTTCCCAGGATTTCTTGCTGGTGCCGACGAGTTCAATAATCTTGTACACACTGTCCGCCATAGTCTGCCTCCTTAGTTGGTTTCGAATCGAGAAATGGTGAAACTCACCTTCTCGCCTATTGTAGCAAACAGCGCCGCTGATGAACAGTTGAAAAAATTATTGTAAATTTAGTTGCAAACATTTTGCTTAAATTTATCTCCCCTCCCTTGACTTCGCAGTTGAAAACAGTTATTAAAAAAGTATGCAACAAACTGAAATGACGAACAAATTACAGTACGAAATTGCTACCACAAAATAAATTGAGCTAAGATATCAAGAGGTAAGGAAATACGTATTACACAATCGTAATTAAAGGCGGGGACAATGTGGTGGTAGGAAGGTTCCGGTGATATTCCTCCATTACAGGTCGGCAGGAGACAAAAAATAACGTACTCATCATCCTGGCCGAATGGAGGAATAGAGTGAATGACATTCGACAAAACAAAAAATTTTCGTTCTTACCTTGACATATAACCGGCGGAACAGGTAATTTCAATGCGACAAATTGTCACAGTTCGGCTCAAATGGCTGTTTCACCGAAGACGACACCGCCCGGGGAGGGAGGGAATAACGGCTCAGCACCTATGTCCGGGCAAGTAGAAGCATCTGCAAGTCAACGTTAATATCACAGATTAACGGTCTCTCAGCGAGAGGGGGAAAACCGGGGGAGAATACAGCGGTTATGAAGAAAAAGAACGTGGGAACTACGGCGTTATCCTCACTGCTGGCCATTACGCTGGCAGGACTTTTCACTTTAGCCGGCACCGGGTTTGCCGCTACCATGGCGACCGTCGACCCCCTGCCGTCACTGGACGGCGACGTGGCGAAGCCCACGGCCGTGGCCGTGGACGGAGCAGGACGGGTCTACGTGGCCGAGTCGCTGAACAACCGGGTATTGATCCTTTCCCAGAGCGGGGCTCTCCTGGCTAAACTCACCGGCCCTTCCAAGCCGATCAGCGTGGCGGTTGATGCCGCCGGGCGCATCTATGTCGGCAGCGCCTTGCTCGGCAATGTCACGGTATTCGACAACAATCGCAATGAGCTCTTCAAGCTCGGCGGCGGCGATCAGGAGTTCGGCGAACCAACCGACATCGATATCGACGTCGACGGCCTGGTCTACGTAACCGACAAGACCAATGACACGATCCGGGTTTATGACGGCTCCGGTGGGTTTCTGAGGAGCATCGGCTCTCCGGGCAACGGCAACGGCCAGCTCCACCAGCCGATTTCCCTGGCCATCGACGCCAATGCTCTGGACGCATCCGGCCAGCCCGCCCCGGAACTGATCGTCCTCGACCAGCAGCAGCTCTGGGACAGCTATGCCAGGACCATGATCGACGGCGTCCGCATCCAGTTCTTCGCCATGGACGGGACCTTTCTCCGGGTGCAGACCAAAGCGATATTCGGCTATGACTACAACGCCGGGCAGCTGGTTAAAGCACAGCAGGTAACCGTGGACAATGCGAGCCGGATCTATGTCACCGACACCCGACTCAACAGGATCCTGGTTTACAACAATACCGACACCTATCTCGGCTTCATCGACAACGAGGCGGCCCCGCTGCGCACCCCCATGGGCCTGAGCCTTTCCGCCACCGGTCGTCTCTATGCCGCTTCTTTGCAGGGCGGCAGGGTCAATGTTTTCGGCATCGACAATTATACTGCCATGGACATCCTGCCGACCGCCTTGAATTTCACGGCCACGGTAAACGGCTACCTCCCCCCTCCCCAGGAAGCAACCATCTCCAACAGCGGCAAGACCGAGGTCGCCTGGAGCGTTCAGTCAGACACCCCATGGCTGAACCTGCCGGCCACCGAAGGAACCCTGGAGGCGGCCATGTCCGGAGCGGTGACTGTAGGGGCGCAACAGGATGGGCTGGAACCCGGCACCTATCAGGGCAGCATTACAGTATCGGCTCCCGGCATGCAGGAAGAAGTTGCGGTGACCCTGACGGTCAAGGACAATCCCCTGCTGGTCGATATGGCCAGCCTTTCTTTTACCGCCATCGAGGGAGCAACCCCGGACGTCCAACTGCTCAACACCATTACCGCTGAGGGCGATCCCCTCTCCTGGACGGCAAGTGCTGATCAGCCCTGGCTGACCTTGAGCAAGACAACCGGCAGCGCGCCGGATTCTGTAAAGGTCTATGCCAGTACCGCCAGCCTGACTCCTGATGCCTACACGGCCACGATCACCTTTACCAATCAGACCAACGGCGGCACCATCCCCGTCGAGGTCGCCCTGACGATTGAACCGAACACCCCGGTGGTTGCTGAAGTACCGGCACTGCCGCAGCCCGGTCAGGCCGGCGTGAAAGCGGGTGGCAAGAACTGGCGCGTGACCCAGCCGGTGGGCCTTGCCGGCACCGCCCTGAACGGTGTTTGGGGTGCCGGGCCCAATGAGGTTCTCGCCGTTGGCGACGCCGGCGCCATCGTCGGCTTTGACGGCAAAGACTGGACCGAGGTTCCGTCCGCCACTACGGCTTCCCTGCTCAGCATCTGGGGGAGTGGCGACGGAAACGCCTTTGCCGTCGGTGATGACGGAACGGTCCTGCATTCCGAAAACAAAGTCTGGTCACCGGTTGCTTCAGGTACCACCGAATCTCTGCTGGATGTTTGGGGTGCGGAGACCTCGGACATCCTGGCCGTCGGATTCACCGGCACCATTTATGACGACACCTTCAGCAAAACCCATGACAGCGGCCGCCTCCTGCGCTCAATCTGGGCTGCATCGCCCACCGCTGTCTTTGCCGTGGGTGAAAGCGGCGCCATTCTCTCCTCCGACGGCGGATCATGGACTCCCGCGCCCTCTGTAACCACGCATTGGTTGAACGCGATCTGGGGAAGTTCGGCAACCGATGTCTTTGCCGTGGGTGAAAACGGCAGTATCGTCCATTTTGACGGCGAAACCTACCGCAAGATGGATTCCGGGGTCAACGTGGCACTGCGCGGGGTCTTCGGCAACTCGCCGAACGATGTGTATGCCGTAGGCGATGACGGCACCGTCCTGCACTATGACGGCACCGCCTGGCGGATTATCCTGGCCGGCGGGATCAATCTCCTTGATATCTGGACCTCCCCGCAGCTGATCGTCGCGGTGGGTGAAAACGGAACCATCCTGACCGGACAGGCTGGCGCTTTCCCCTGGTATATCATCAACCAGAACATCGCACTCGTCGGGGAGCGGCAAAAAGCGCAACAGGATAAAGAAGCGATGAAAACGACGGAAAAGGATCAGGCGTTGCCGGCATTGAATACACCGGAGACCAGATAAGCATGGATATTCCCCGGTTCCCGTACAGGGAACCGGGGGAAACCTGGGGGCTTTTGTCAATATCCTGACAAAAAGGAAGGAAATCGTATGCGGACCAACATTTCATCATTGTGGAAGATATTCCTGTTCACGGCAGCGGCGCTCACCATGGCCGGCGGGCTCCAGGCGCAACTGGAAGCGCCGCACGACGTCACCTCGGCCACCGGCTGCCTGTCCTGCCATAACATGCAATCCACCTATCCCAACCTGGTGGACCCGCCGCCCGGCTTTGTCCAGCAGGACCGTGATGACACTGCCAGCAACAATGTCTGCTGGGGTTGTCATAACGATATCGAGGCACCGTACCGATCCACCCATTCCAGCCTGCAGACCGATGAGAGCTACGGCCAGTGGTCCGTCCCCTGCGGTGCTTGCCATAACCCGCATCTGCAGGAACAGAAGGTTAACGGCAACGTCGCCTACGGCAAATTCATCAAGAGAAAGGTCAACCTGGCCGACATCACTTATGAGGACGCCACCCCCCCGAAAAGCGGGGTAAAGGATGTCGTATTCGTCGGCCCGACAGGGCTCAACTCCTTTGCCGACGGTGATCCAGCGAAAATTGACGGCATTTGCGAAGTCTGCCATACCAAGACCGGCCACTGGACCAACGACGGCAGCAAGGCCAACCTGGGGGTCCACACCGGCTTGGGCGGCACCAACTGCATGTCCTGCCACCCGCACGGTGAAGGATTCAAGGCCGATTGCGGCGCCTGTCACGGCTTCCCGCCGGAAGACGGCGCGACCCTGGTCTCCAATCCCGGACCTACCGGTTCCGCAACCGCCGGCGCCCATCTGGAGCATACCGCCAACCAGGCCATCGGCTGCGACTCCTGCCATTACAAGAACATCCCGGACGGTGAGCACAATAACGGCGCCCCCCTGTCGGTCACCATCGGCTTCGGGCCCAACGCCCCGATTCCCCAAGGCGGCAGCTATGACGGCCAGGCCACGGTCCCCTACGACCGGACGGTCACCGTCCCGGAAACCACGGTCAGCAGCGGCGGCAGCAAGACCTGCGCCACGCTGTACTGCCACGGCAACTATGCCGGCAGCGGCCTGAACGCCTCCCCGGTCTGGGATAATCCGGCCACCGGTGACTGCGGCACCTGCCACGGTGCCTCCAACAACTTGAACAGCGCCCCTGCCAGTGGTAGTCACGAGCGGCATGCAGATGTTGACCCAGCTGGAGGAAATCCTGCTAATCGCGGCTACAAATGCACCCTTTGCCATTTCGGTTTAGTGGAAGGTACCGGCCCCACCTACACCCTGCCGGCCGATAAATCCAAGCACGTGAACGGCCTGGTGGAATGGACCTTTGACGGGACGGACAGCCGCGTCGCCGGGGCCTCGTACGGGACGGCGACCGGTACCGAGCCGCCCACGGACGGGGTCAACCCCAACCGCTTCTACAGTACGTGCAGCAACGTCTACTGCCACAGCATCGTGCAGACCGCCACCGGCGGCGCCCTGACCCCCAACACCGTCGATTACAAAACCCCGGCCTGGGGAACAACCTTCGGGTGCGGAGCCTGCCATAATACGGACGGCGGCCACAGTGTCGGTACGGCCATGAATTCCGGCAGCCATACCGGACATTTGGCCTACGCGTTCACGACCACCTGGAACTCCAAAAAATGCGATGTCTGCCACGCTTACGGTACCGTCGCCCTTACGGTCAACGAATGCGCAAGCTGCCACCAGAACGGCGAGAGGACCGACCATTCGGACGGCGAAGTCGATATCATGTTCAAGACCGATTTCACCGGCGTTACCGCTGCCTACAATGGCACCCCGGCTCCGGGCGACGGATATTCGACCTGTTCCAGCACCTATTGCCACGGCAACTACGCGCCCAGCGGCCTGAACGCCACCCCGACCTGGGGTACCGCAGCCAGTGCTTCCTGCGGCACCTGCCACGGCGCCTCCAATACAACGCCGCCCACGGATTCCGCGGCCACCTCCTCGACCTCGCACCGGTGGCATGCGGCGACCGGCGACACGGCCACCCAATCCGCCTCCGGCTACAACCTGAACTGCGGCACCTGCCACAATAGCGTGGTGAACGGCAGCGGTCCGGCGTCCTACACCATCGCCAGCAAAACCCTGCACGTCAACAAGGCGGTGGACTGGCAGTTCGACACCACAGATACAAGAGTATCCGCCGGTTCCGCATACTCGGTGGCCACCGCCACCCAGCCGCCGTCCGACGGCGTAACCCGGGCCTATGGCACGTGCAGCATGATCTACTGCCATTCCAACGGCCAGACCGACGGCGGCGGCGCCCCCGATTACAAGACCCCGCAGTGGGGCGCCAATTACACCTGCGGCGACGCGGTCACCGGCTGCCATCCGGTTGATCCCGCCCACAACGCGACAGGTCCGCGGATGAGCACCGGTAGCCATACCGCCCATCTGGCCTATACCTTCAACCTGTCTTCCAACCGCCGGCAGTGTACCACCTGCCACAAGTGGAACCAGAGCGCCCCCTTCAATTCGGGTTGTTCAGCCTGCCACGGTACCGTTCCTGCCCACACCGCCCGGAACACCTACCATGTCAACAAGGAGGTCAACCTCCTGTTTGAGACCAATTTCACCGGCGCCGCGGCCGCCTATAACGGCACTTCGACTCCTGGCGACGGCTATGCCAACTGCTCCGCCACCTACTGTCACGGCGACGGCACCTCGGTGGCCACCGGCGCGATCAACGCCAACACCACCCCCGACTGGGGCAGCGCCGCCCTGGCCTGCAACGCCTGCCACGGCTATGGTCCTTCCTATGCCAACGGCACGCCCAAGGCCAACAACCATGTGGAGCACATTGGTGCGGGCATCACCTGCGACAAGTGCCACTACGACACCACCAACGACGGCACGACCATCGCCAGCAAGACCCTGCACGTCAACCGGGCCTACAATGTCACCCCCAACACCGGCGCCGGCGTTACCTTCACCTATACCTACGCCGCGACCGGCGGTTCCTGCTCGTCTGTTTCCTGCCACGGGGGAACTTGGACGGCAACCTGGGGCCATACCCATGACGTGAGCTACAATGCCGCCGTCGATCTGAGCCAGGTGTCCATGCCGGGCGACAATCCCTGCGCGGACTGCCACAGCGGCAACAATGCCGACGGCGACGGGACTCCGCTCAACAGCTGGTCCGACATTCTCAGCGAGCACGTCACCGGTTGCGTACGCTGCCACGAGTACACTGATGACGGCAGCGGCACCCCGCCGCAGGCCGCCAACGACAATGCCATTGCCACCGGCGTCGGGGTGACCTGCACCACCTGCCATACGCCGAAACTCGATCCGGCCCCGGCCTCTGATCACGGCGGCCATGACGCAACCCACTTCGGCTGGTCCGGCGGCTGCCAGAACTGCCACGGCGACGGCACGGCCACCGAGGCCGTGGTGAGCATCATCCACGCCAATGCCTGCGACCTCTGCCATACCACCGGCGGCCCGTACAACAAGACCACGGAAAAAATCGGGGCCAACGGTGACGGCGATGCAACTCTGGCCAACGGCGCCGCGGATGCGGCAACCCCGTTCGACCCGACGCTCTACACCTGCACCACCTGCCATAATCAGGCACAAGTGCCGGGCTTCCACGGCATCACCATCGCCGAGGTCTACTCCTCGCACCAGTTGTCCTCCGACTCGTCGGGCGGCTATGACTGCGAGGCCTGCCACAGCGCCAACGTGGCCAATGAACAGCTCAGCACCCACATGCCGGCCGACCTGGTAGCCAACTGCGCGATCATCTGCCATGCCAACACCACGCCGTCCGCCACCTCGGGCATCGTCGCCAAGACGGTGATCGATGCTGTAACCTGGGCGTCGGATCCCAACCCGAACAACTCCAGGTGCGAGAACTGTCATGCCGCCAAGGGCGACTACCGCCTGCACGGCCTGACCGACGACGCCTCGGTTGCCGACGGCATCGGCGAAGGCGCCACCCATGGCGTGGCTTTCCATGACAACTTGGGGAATTCC
>QZJD01000012.1 GCA_003604995.1 Desulfobulbus sp.
GCCGGAAGGGATATTCGCAGTCCGGCGCGGTTTCCGCCTCGGGGCTGCCGGCGGACGGGAAGTCGCGGCGCAGGGGGTGCTGCCCCTGCGGCCAGGCCAGGTGACGGGTCCAGCGCCGGCCGTCGGGATGATCAATGAAACGGACCCCGTACATGTCCTGAACATGGCGCTCCGGCCGGTCGGCGGCCGGATAAAAAGGGGCCTGGGAGGTCAGTTCGGGCTTGTCCTCGGGCACCGCCGTCCGCACCAGCAGATGGCCGTCCCGGCCGAAAAAGAGCGCGGTGACCAGGAATCGCGGCGGCCGGTGCTCCCCCCACACCGCGCACCAGCGCAGGTTCTCAGCAGCAGCGATCTCTGCCACCCGACCCCAGTTTTCCGGGTCCACCTCCAGGAGCAGCGCTGGCCCGGCCGGAGCCGCCCCGGACCTGACCGCTATCCCGGCCCCGGCCAGCCGATCCGCCAGAACCCCAACCCGGCCCCCGGTCACCCGCCGTTCCTGCCACCCGCTCATCGCCGATCTCCTCTCGCCATGCCCTCGTCCTTTATAATCCGGGGACAGATTGAATTTTTCGGCCAACCCCAGTGGGCTGAATTATTTTTGCGGTATTTTGGCGGAAAATCATTTTATCCACGCCAGCCAAAGGAAAAATAAAATCAGTCCCCTCGCGTTTTGACTTTTCCTTGTAATGCCAGGGACAGAATGATTTTCGCTCAAAGCCGCGAAAAAAATTCAGTCCCCTGAGGTTGTTGTACCCGAAACCCGAAACCCGAAACCCGAAACCCGAAACCCAAAACCCGAAACCCGAAACCCAAAACCCAAAACCGTAAACCGTATACCGTGTACCTTTTCCTCACAACACCCCCTTCCCCACCACCATGATCGTCGCCTGGTCCAGCCAGTCGACCAGAACCGCCGGGATCGAAATCCCCAGCCAGAGGACCAGGAGGAGATGGAGGATCACCGGCCACATGTTGGCCTTAACCGCGACCTGCCCCTCGGGCGCGTCGCCGTAGACCATCCGCTGCATGTGGCGGAACAGCCCGGCAAAGGCCACCGCGAGCCCGCTGAGCAGCGGGATCACCAGCCAGGGCGAGCTCTTCATGGTGGCGGTGAAGAGCAGAAACTCGCTGGCAAAGATGCCGAACGGGGGAAAGCCGGCCAGGGCCACGGTAGCGATCAGAAAGCACCAGCCGATGACCGGCTGGGTGTGGATCAGGCCGCGGATTTTTTCAATGGACTGGGAGCCCGCCACATGGCTGACGTGGCCGACGGTGACGAACAGTGCCGACTTGGTCAGCGAATGGACGATCATGTGCAGGAGCGCGCCGAAGGTGGCCATGGGCCCGCCCAGGCCGAAGGCAAAGGTCATCAGCCCCATGTGCTCGATGGATGAATAGCTGAACAGTCGCTTCACGTCCTGTTGCCGGTGGAGGAGCAGGCCCGCCACGGTGAAGGAGAGCAGGCCGAAGCCCATCATCATCGATCCGGCCAGGTTGGTGCCGATGGCCGGGTCGATGAGCATCTTGAAGCGGACCAGGGCGTAGAGGGCGATATTGAGGAGCAGGCCGGAGAGGATCGCGGACATCGGGGTCGGGCCCTCGGAATGGGCGTCCGGCAGCCAGTTGTGCAGGGGCACCAGGCCCACCTTGGTGCCGTAGCCGATGAGCAAAAAAACAAAGGCCAGGGTAAGTACGGCCGGGTCCATCTCGCCGGCGCGTTGGTGCAGGACGCTCCAGAGCAGGGCCTCGTCACTGCCGGGCAGGACGCGCTCGGCGGCAAAGTAGACCAGCACCGTGCCGAACAGGGCCTGGGCGATCCCCACCCCGCAGAGGATAAAGTATTTCCAGCCCGCCTCGATGGATTTGGGCGTGCGGTACAGGCTGACCAAAAGGACCGTGGCCAGGGTCGCGCCCTCCACCGCCACCCAGAGAACCCCCAGGTTGTTGGTGGAGAGCGCCACCAGCATGGTCAGGAGAAAGCCCTGGTACATGGCGTGATAGAGCCGCATCCGGCCCGCGTCCACCCGGCCGATCTTCAGTTCGTGGGCCATGTACGGCCCGGAAAAAATGGCGGTGGTCATCCCGACCAGGGCGTTTAAGAGGATCAGGTAGACGTTGAAGGCATCCACGTAGAAGAGCTTGCCGGGCGAGAGCAGAACCCCCTGGGCAAAGACCTCCAGGGCGAGGCGCACCGAGGCGGCAAAGGTGGCGATGGTGAAGAGCAGGTTGACCCAGCCCGCCGTGCGCTGTTGACCGATCAGGGCCAGGAGCAGGGTCCCGGCCAGGGGCAGGAGCAGGGTCAGGTAGAGGTAGATCACTGGTCTCCCTCGCGCAGGCGGTTTAAGTGATCCACGTCCAGGGAGCCGATGCCGGCCCGGATCTGGAAGAAGAAGATGCCGAAGAGAATCGCCGCCACCAGCACGTCAAAGGCGACCCCCAGCTCCACCACCATGGGCATGCCGCTCGTTGAGACAATGGCCGAGAAGAAGAGGCCGTTTTCCATGGACATGAAGCCGATGACCTGGGCCACGGCCTTGCGCCGGGTGATGATCATCAGCATGCCGATCAGGATCACCGCAAGAGAGACGGCGATGGTGTTGCGGATGGAAAGCAGGGCGAGCTCGCGGATGGGCAGAACCACGTAGTAGCTGAACAGGACCAGGACGCCGGCGCCGATCATCACCAAAAGCGATCCGCCGACCACCGTCTCCACCTGGCGGAAGATGTCCAGGCGCACCACCATCCGCCTGAGCTGCCAGGGGATGAAAAACACCTTAAGGCCCAGGGTCAGGGCCGCCGAGATATAGAGGTGGTGGCGGTCGTAGGTGGCGGCCATCATGATCGTGGCCAAAAACAGCAGCACCCCCTGCCAGGCAAAGGTGTTGATCAGGCCGAACAGCCTGCTCTGGGCGAGCAGGAGAAACGAGGTGAAGAGAATCAGCGAGGCCAGGGTGAGGATGACCTGTTCGGCCAGGGGGAGTCCGGAAAGGATCATGATCAGCGCTCCAGGATGACGTGGCTGAGGAGTCCGATCAGGCTGAGGATAAAGGCGAGGCTCAGGTACTGCGGCACCCGGAAGAGGCGCATCTTGGCAAGAGAGGTCTCGGTAACCGCCAGGATGATGCCCAGGAAAAACAGCTTGGCGGTGATGGCCAGAAGGCCCCAGCCGACGGCGGCGGGGGTGAAGGTCAGCCCCACGCCCCAGGGGATGAACAGGTTGGCGAGCAGCACCCCGTAGAGTAGGAGCTTCATCATCGCGGCCCACTCCATCAGGGCCAGGTGGCGGCTGCTGTACTCCAGGATCATCGCCTCGTGGGTCATGGTCAGTTCCAGATGGGTGGCCGGGTTGTCGATGGGCACCCTGCCGGTCTCGGCGACGGCCACCAGGGCCATGGCCAAGGCGGCGAAGATGAAGGAGGGGTAGAGCTGCGGGGGTTCCGTCGCCAGGTGGGCGATCACCGTGGAGAGGTTGGTGCTGGCCACGGTCATCGCCAGGGTGAAGACCGCCAGCAGCAGGGCCGGCTCGGCCAGGGAGGAGATGGTCATCTCCCGGGAAGAACCCATGCCGCCGAAGGCGGTGCCGACATCCATGCCGGCCAGGGCGAGAAAGAAGCGGGCCAGGGCGAAAAAGCCGATCAGGACGATGACATCGGCGATGGCCGAGGTGGGCAGCCCCACGGTGAGCAGGGGGACCACCGAGCCGGCCAGGGCGGTGACGCTGAAGACCATGTAGGGCGCGACCCGGAAGACCGGCGAGGCGGTCTCGGCGAGCACGACCTCCTTGCCGAACAGCTTGGCCAGGTCGCGGTACGGCTGCCAGGGCGGAGGGCCCTTGCGGTTTTGCAACCGGCACTTGAGCCATTTGACCCAGCCGGCCATGAGCGGCGCGGCCAGGAGAAAGAGCAGGGCCTGGGAAATGGCGAGCAGCCAGCCAATCATACGATCACCCAGAGCAGGAAGAGCAGCGTGAAAAACGAATAGGCCAGGTAGGCGCGGATATTGCCGCCCTGGATCAGGGTGACCCGGCGGGCGGCGGCGAGCAGCAGCGCGCCCAGGGGCTGGTAGACCTTGAGCCAGGCCCAGTCACCGATTTTGAGGCGGTAGGCCCGGCCGGTGCCGGTGTCCTCCAGTCCCTCGCTCACCGACCAGACCGGCCGGAAAACCCTGCGCAGGGGCATGGAAAAGGCGGTGGCGGTGTACTGCATCCGGGGCGACAGGGGGCCGAAACCGCAGTCCCAGGCTGCGCCGGTGCGGATCGGCGTCTGCTTACGCGGATGGAGGAGGAGATAGGCCAGCAGGCAGGCAAGGCCGATGCCGAGCAGGGTCAGCGGCGCTCCGTAGGAGGCCTGTCTTGGATCCATCGGGGTCAGCCATAGCCAGCCGTGCGCCGTGGCTTCCGGCAGGCCGTGCCCGAGCAGATCGCGGGCGATCCGGTTCAGCACTCCGACGGTCCAGGTGGGCAGGATCCCCAGGACCAGACAGAGCGCGGCCAGGATCCCCTGGGCGGTCAGCATCGCCGGCTGGGGGATGCGGGCCTTGCGGGCATGCCTGGAGCGGGGAAGGCCGAGGAAGGCGATCCCGTAGACCTTGACGAAACAGGCGGCGGCCAGGGCGCCGGTCAGGGCCAGTACCGCGGCGGCCAGGGGGATTAGCGAGCTGAGCACTCCGCCCTGCAGGGCCGATCCCTGCAACGCGGCCTGGAAGGTCAGCCATTCGGAGACAAAGCCGTTGAACGGCGGCAGGGCCGAGATGCTGATGCAGCCCACCAGGAAGCAGACCGCGGTGACCGGCATCCGCCGGATCAGGCCGCCCATCTGTTCCAGGTCGTGTTCATGGCTCTGATGGATGATCGCGCCGGCCCCTAGAAAGAGCAGGCTCTTGAAGACGGCGTGGTTCAGGCAGTGATAGAGAGCGGCGATCAGGCCCAGGGTGGCGAGGCCCGGCAGAGCGCTGCCGGCGAAGATCATCGACAGGCCGAGGCCCATGTAGATGATCCCGATGTTCTCGACGCTGTGATAGGCAAGCAGCCGCTTCAGGTCGTGCTGCATCAGGGCGTAAAGCACGCCGAGCAGGGCCGAGGCGCTGCCGATGAACAGGGTCAGCACCCCCCATTGCCAAAGGATATCCCCGAGCAGAAAATAGGTGAAGCGAATGAACCCGTAGACCGCGACCTTGAGCATCACCCCGGACATCAGGGCCGAGATGTGGGAGGGCGCCACCGGGTGCGCCTGGGGCAGCCAGACGTGCAGGGGCACCACCCCGGCCTTCATCCCGAAGCCGACAAAGGCGAGGAGAAAGGCGATGGTCGACCAGGAAGAGTCGAGCTGCGCCGAGGCCATGGCCGCGAAGGTGAAGCCGTCGCCAAAGGCGGCCAGCACTCCGTAGGCCAGGAGGATGCACAGGCCGCCGACCTGGGCCATGAGCAGGTAGAGGAAGGCGGCAGCGCGGTTTTTGGCATGCTGGTGCTGGAAGGCGACCAGGAAATAGCTCGACACCGACATGATCTCCCAGGAGGCCATGAAGGAAAAGGCATCCGCGGCCAGGACCAGCAGGTACATGCCGCCGACGAACAGGCCGGTAAAAAGGGTGAGTACCAGGAGAGGCTGCGGCCCGCCCTGATACTCACGGACATAGGTGGGACCGTAGAGGGAGACCACCAGGGTGATCAGGCCGATGATCGCGAGAAAGAATCCGGCCAGGGGGTCGAGACGGAGATGGCAGTGCAGCCAGGGCAGGCCGACAGGCAGCAGCAGCTCGGCGGGTTTTTCGGCAAAAAGGGCGAGGAAGCCGCCGGTGACGGCCGCAATGCCTGAGATAGCGAGCAGGAGAAAGGCGAGTCCTTTGAGGAGTCGATGGGAGCGATGGAAGGGGATCGGCGCGAGGGCCGAGGCCAGCGATGCCAGTACAGCCAGGATGGCGAGGTGTAAAGCCATGGGCGATACGCTCCGAACTCAAAGACGCAACTCGAAACGGAGAGCAAAGCGCGGCGCGCAGATCCGTTCCAAAAAACAGCCAAGCACGGCATGCCGGTCCTCTGCTTCCGTTTCGGACCGCAATGGTTCTACTATACCGGCGGGATCTCTCATCGACAATAATTTATTTGAAAAGCATCGATCCCGGGCCGGGAGGGGGCCGGATGTAAAATGATCATCCGCCGCTCTTTTATTTTGTCTGTTGCTGCGGTATCTTGAAAAGAAGGAATCCTGAGCGCATCCCTCGGGAAAAAGACGCCAGTGCCGGACAACGAATGAGATCACGGGAGGAACAAGGGCCAATGCTGCCTGATGAACAGTTTTTCAGCCAGGATTTTTCCGCCGAAGCCGTCCTCCTGCGAAATATCCGGAAAAATCTCCTGGACCCGGCCGTTTCGGTCGATATTCCCGAGGGCCTCCACTTCTCATTCAATCCTGAAATAGCGCAGATCTACATCACGCTCTTTCAGAGCGGCCTGCGCTCCATCCGCTGGGGAAGCAGAAGGAAAACCCTTTCGGAGACCATCCAGCGGGTCACGGAAAAACTCCGGGGCCACCGCGAATTCACCGCTTTTGCCGTGGCCGACCCCGGCCGCTGCCGGATTCTCTTTGAGGTGGTGACCGGCGAATATCCGTGTGACCCCAGGAAGATTACAGTCATCGAACTTGGACCCGACCGCCTGGAGCCCGGCCTGCACGGATTAAAATTCCGATATGAGGGCAAGCCCTATTACTACATGCCCACCGATGCGGTGACCTGCGGCCTGATGACCATCAATCAGGTGTTCAGCCACCTGGCGCGACGGACCGGTATCGCAAAGAAGACCAGGCGTATCTCGGAGCGGGTGGCCATGATGCGGAGCCTGCCCACCGACTATGCCATCATCACCAGCTTTGCCTGCGTCAGTTTCGCGGAGCAAGCCCTGCCGCTCTACCGGGGCTATCCCGTCCCGATCCGCTTCGACCGGGAACGGCTCAGGGAGAGCCTGCTGGCCGGCTCGACCTGGATCCTCGACAACATGAAGCCCAACGGCCAGTTCCTTTATTTCTACGACGCGCTGACCGGGAGCGAGATCGACTTTCAGCACCCGAAGATGACCGATCCCCCGTACTACAATATCCTGCGCCACTCCGGGGGGACGATAACCCTGCTGCGCGCCTTCGAGTTGACCGGCGAGACAAAGTACCTGGCCGGGGCGGAAAAATCCATCGAGTTTTTCCTGAGCGTTTTCCGGGAACATGCATACCAGGGCGAGTACGCCTGCTATCCTTTTTTCAACAAAAAGTCCAAGCTCGGCGGCGCCGGGATCGGGCTGGTGGCCCTGCTCCACTATTTCCGCCTTTCCGGCGACCAGCGGCATCGCGGATATATCGACGGCCTGGTGCGCCATATCCTGTCCAGGATTTCCGAATCCGGTGAGATGATCGGCTATTTCATCCATCCTCAATTCCATAACGGCGGGGAGATCACGGCTCCGGACGAACAGACCATGAAGGAGCTCTTCTCCTTCTACTATCCGGGCGAGGCCCTGTTGGGGCTGGCCCTCTACCTCCACCATGTTCCGGATATCGACCCGGGCCTCAGGGCGGCCGTTCTTGCCGGCAGCAAGCGGGCCCTGGATTTTTTGATCCACGACCGCCCCAGAAAATACCACTACCTGTTCGAATCGCTGCCGGCCGACGGCTGGCTGATGCAGGCCATCGAGGAATGGGTGAAGATCGAGGGATTCAGTGAGCAGGCGTACATCGACTTTGTCTTCAACGACGCCCAGGCCATGATCGATCATATGTACCAGGAGCACGACTCCCCTTATTTCGACTATGTCGGGTCCTTCTATTATCGGTACGGCGAGCACGCCTATCCGGACGGCGCCCGCTGCGAGGGGCTGATGGCGGCCTATTACCTGGCCCGCCATCTCGGCTACGATGCCCGCGCCGCTCATCTGCTGAAATACCTGCGAAAGGCCGCCAAAAATCTCATGTATACCTGCAACACGCCGGAATCCGTTTATGCCCACTGCGATCCGGCAACAAGCATCAACAGCTTCCGCTTCAAGATGACCAGGCAGTGGGTGCGGGTCGATTCCGTCCAGCACACCGCCTGTTATTACGCCCGGCTCTACCCGGTCATGGAGGACGCATGACCGGAACCGAACCGTGGTCGCCTGTCCGGGAGAACAGATGATCTCCGTGAAGTCGTTGCCCAGTTCGGCAGGCAAGATCGGGCTGGCCCCCGGTTCCCTGGTCCATGTCGGCGTTCCACCGGGGGCGGAAACCAGGATTTCGGTCATCAAGTACGGCCGGGAAACCTTTTCGGAGCGACAGGTCGCATCGGCGGCCGATATTCTCCCGTCCTCGGAACAACAGACGGTCACCTGGGTCAATGTAGAAGGGTTGAGCGATGTGGGGCTCATCGAGGAACTGGGCCGGAATTTCAATATCCACCCCCTGGTGCTGGAAGACATCCTGAACACCCATCAGCGGCCGAAGTTCGAAGAGTATGAAGATTATCTGTTCATCTCGCTCAAGGCCATTTCTCTGGGGCGCGATGCATTCAGCGTTGAATACGAGCAGATCAGCCTCATCCTTACCGGCAATGTCGTGCTGACCTTTCGCGAAAGGGCGGATGATTTTTTTCTGCCGCTGCGCAAGCGTCTTAGCGACGAAAAGGGGCGGCTGCGCAACCAGGGGCCTGATTATCTGACCTATGTGATCCTCGACACGGTGGTTGACCACTATTTCGTCCTCCAGGACTCCCTGGACAGCGTCTTTGAGGCCTTGGACGAGGAGCTTCTCGACAATCCGGGCCCGGCAACGCTTTCGACCATTCAAGGGATTAAGCGCGAACTGATCTTTATCCGCAGAACCGTCTCATCCCTGCGGGAGATGCTGGCGGAGATGCTGCGCAGCGACTCGTATCTGATCCAGGAAAAAGTTTTTCTCTATTTGCGCGACGTCAATGACCATGCGATCAGGATCACTGAGGCGGTGGACACCTACCGGGACATGGTCACCGGCATGATGGAGGTCTATCTCTCCAGCATCAGCAACCGGACCAATGAGATCATGAAGGTGCTGACCGTGTTTGCCTCCATCTTCATCCCGTTGACCTTCATTGCCGGCATCTACGGCATGAATTTCGAGTACATGCCGGAGCTGAAGTGGAAATGGTCCTATCCGCTGCTCTGGTGCGGCTTCATCCTGATCCCGCTGGGACTGCTCGGGTATTTCAGGAAGAAAAAATGGCTGTGATGTGAACGGGGCAGGGCAATCCGGCGGAAGAAGAGATGCGGAGGGAGGAGGAAGAATGCAGCTTGCTGAATATTTTCGGACGACCCAGGGTGCAGGAATCCTGGCCACCGCCCACCGGGACGGCGAGGTGGATGCGGCCGTCTTTGCCCCGCCCCATGTGCTGGAGGACGGGACCCTCGCCTTCATCATGCGCGATCGGTTGACCCACAAGAATCTGCAATCCAACCCCAACGCGCACTATCTCTTCATGGAAACCGGGGGATATTTCAGGGGGGTCAGACTTTTTCTCAAGAAGATCAAGGAGGACACCGATCCGCGCCTGATTCAAAAACTGGTCCGGCGCCACCTTCCGCCCGACGAAGACCGGGCCAGGGGACCGAAATTCATCGTCTATTTTGAAATCGTCCGGATCCTGCCCTTGGTCGGGACCGGCGAAGCGCTGGTCAGCCCGTAGGTCTGTTGCTTAGGGGTCACAGGCGGGTCAACAATGGGGGTGCTTGTCCGCGGCGGCCTCCGGAAGTTCTCTCAGCACGCGGCCCGCAGGAGCGGCCTGATGGTTGTTGTATACATCGCGCTGCGCTCGGGATCGTGGATGGCGGCAAAGACCTCCGGCTTGCTCAAGTCGATGAATGATCCGCAGTCGATGGTCACCCATTTCCGTCCCCAGCTTCTTGGTTGCAAAGCGAGGTGTTTCGGCAGATTGTTCGCAAATCTCTCAAGCAGTTCGTCCTGATCTTTCCGGTCCATTTCCGGCAGTTCGTATTTCTCGCCGGTCAGGGTATATCGGGCAAATCCGACATGCAGGTTCGTCGAGCCGACCACGACGAAGAAAAAATGGCCGCCGTCGCCTAGGGCAAAAAAGCTGCCAAACAGCTGTTTCCCGGTTTTGCCGGGTATTTTGTCGATATTGTTGAACCAGCTGTCGCAAAACTTTTCATTGTAAAGCAGGTTTTCATGGTCGCTTTCGGCAAGTTCCCTGTTTCTGCAAGGCAAACCGCATTCTGATTCAATGAGCCGGTCCAGCGTGCGGAAAAACCCCAGGAGCTTTGCGGCCCTGTACTGCCGAAAGGTCATATTCCCCTGGAGCAAATCACGGATGACCGACGGGTCGAGTTCATACCTGTTCATGACGGCCAGCGGCAGGTCCTTGCGCCCGAGATCCTCCAGGGCCAGGAGCTTTTTGTACGCCAACACTCCGGCCTGATCCAGGTGGGTTTGCTGGATGGCGGGGTCGAATTTGTTCGTATCCTTGAAGCGGAAGATCATCTCTGCGATGCGGTCAAGGTTCAGGCGCATATAGCCCTGGATGACAAGCAGGTCGCCGGCCTTCACGTCGCTCATCAGGCAGCGGAAGAGCTTGTCGTGGTCATCGCTGTGCGCGACGAGCAGAGATTTGTCGCGCAGGTTGTCATGGACAAATTCCATGTTCGCGCCGGTCGTGTAGAGCCTTTTGATATTGCTTTCATTGATCAGTTGCGCCAGTTCTTCATGGTAGCCCCTGGTCCACTCGTTGAGATTGACCGAGGAGATCGAACCGAACAGAGCGACGATTTTTCCCTTAACCTTGAAATTGCGCAAATCCTTGAAGGTCGAGCGGATGCCGGCTATCGAGGCCCTTCTGCTCTGGTCGTAGAAAATGAATTCCCCGTCCTTTTTGGCGATTCTGTGCACCTGCCCCATGGATTCAAAGGGTTGCAGGGTGGCATAGTCCCGGGCCGCCTGTTGCAGGTCAAGTCCCATTATGTCGGCGACAAGGAGAATGCCGACGCTCATCAGGGGTGCATGGTGCTGGACCATGGGCAGAAAATAGGCCACCTCGTTTCCGGCTATATCGGCCCGGATATTCCAGCCGAATCTTTCGGAGTCAAAGGCCGCATCAATGAGGCGTGCCGTATCCTCCGCTCCGTGACCGTAGGTGAGAATCTCGACATTTTCTCTTCGTTCACGGAGGGCCGCGACGAACCGGTCATGGATATCCAACGACGAGTTGACGATGCATTTGCCCCCCTCCCGCAACCCTTCGATGACTGCGGCCTTGTTTCTGATCACCCCTTCGATGGACTTGTGGTTGTGCATATGCTCTTTGCCGATGTTGGAAAAAAAGCACAGGTCCGGATTCACGCGCCTGGTTCGCTCAATGGTTTTGTCCAGGTTCGCGTCGACCGAGAATTCGAGAAGTTCGAATTGATGGTCATTGCCCAGGTCGGAGAGGGAGCGCAGGATCGGCAGGTGGGCATTGGCGCTGTTGAGGATGGCATGCGCCGTTGTCTGGCGGCTGAACAGGTGGTGGAGCTGAATTTTTGTTCCGGTCTTTCCCTCGGTCCCGGTGATCAGGATGGTTTTGGGGTTTGCTTCGCGCCGGACATGGTAGGCGGTGTCCTCAAGGGCCTTTGTCGCATCCTGAACAACAAGGACCGGGACGGGAAGGTCTTTGGCATGGTTCCGGTCATCGACAACAAACGCCCGAACCCCTCCCTTTACCCTTCTGATCAATTCGTGTTGAATAACATTTTCTTCCTTCCGCCAGTCATCAATCGTTGTCAGATAGCATATGGAGCCGGACCTGACGCCGCCCTTGACGCTCACCTCGGTGAACCGTAAATTCAGGTCGCCATTGATCCAGTACCCCCCGGTGTATCGCTGCGCCCTTTCGGGCGTTAAAAAGATTTCCCGGTACGCGTCAATTTTTTGGATCAGTTCAGCGGCCATTCCCAGGAATTCGCGTTGTTTTTCTTCAGGGATATCCCGTATCGAGTAGTTACATACGGTGGCCGTGGGATCCTCGAGCAAGGTCAAGGTCCTTTGCATTCCGTCCTTGATCTCGCCCGTCCACTGCTTAAGAGAAAGTTCGCCGTCAAGGTTCGGGTTATGGAGGATTGCCGGCGGGAAGCCGTGATAGAGCAGCAGCTGGGTGAGCAGCACGTTCGCGAAGACCCGGCAGTTGCCATCGGAAAAGGGGTGCAGCAGTTCCAGCTCGCGTACCAGAAGCGCGATGGTCGCAAGCTTCTCTTCCTCGGAGGTCGCCCTCCTGCTGTTTCTGTTGTAGCGGTCGACGATTTCTTCCATTTTGTCCACGATGAGCATCTGGACATAATGTTTTGCTTCGTAGAACCTGGACAGGGTGGAGTCTCCCGCCAGGGCATCCTGGGTGGCGAGGTCGAGATCCGGGTACCAGGGGCGGTAGATGAGCTTTGTTTTTTTCTGGAGGAGCTGGTAGATGTCCCGGGCCCGGAGTTGATCCGCGGTTTTGCTGAGTTCCCGATCATGGAAGATTCTCGTGCCGTCGTTTCGCCGCATCTCAAGAATTTCCTGAAGGTGTTCCAGGGTTGTGGTCTTGATGAAAAACGGCATGCCTGTATTCAGATATCTGACATCGCCCGGTGCTGTTTTTTCACTGGCCTGGACGTGGAGCATGCAGGTCCGATGCAACTGGAGAAGGTAGGGACAGCGCAATCCGGTCGGAGACTGTAAGTTGTCGAGCATAAAGGAGAAGCCGTTCAGCAGCGCCTGAACGGATCCCCGCTCCCTTGCCTCGTAGCCGATCCAACCGTTGTATTTTTTCTGAAAACGTCCATCGACAAAGAAGCGAAAGAACTGGGCTTTGTCGAATTTCTGCAGATACTCTATGCTGGCCACGATACCTCCATCAAGGCAGGTGTTCATTGTCGGGTGCGCGCAAAGCGCGGGAATGACCTCGTCGTCCCGTGGAACTTGTCACGTCACAGGGACGGCTGCTCCGTGTTTTTCTTTTTTGCAAAGGCGTCGTTCAGGCTGATGCGGATGATTTTGCCGGTGTCGGGATCGATCTCCTCGCTTGCCCATTTTCTGGAACTTCGCACATCCGAGCCCAGACCGAAATAAAAATCGCCATCTATCTCTTCAAACGATCTGGCAAAGGCGGTTGACGAGAACTGGAACAACACCTGGTAATTTTTTATGTCTTGCACGGTTGTGGTGATTATTTTCTGCACAAACCCGTTGCCTGCTTTTTCCGTGCAGAGGAAGTAGAGGTTGTCGCCTCGCACCAGAAAATCACGGGGGGTAAAGGCCAGCGGCAGCTTGATCCTGCGAACATCCACGTCCTCCTTCCCGAAAGAGCTGGCAAGAAAGAAGCCAAAGGGCGATTTGAAATTGTAGGCCCCGATATACAGCGCCTTTTCACCGACCTGCAGGCTGCGGGTTATTCGTTTCTTTTTGCCGGGGTCGAGGAGCATGTCCGGAAAAATTTTAGCTTCGGTCAGGTCATGGCGGGGAGCAAAGAGGCCATTGCCGATATACTGCGCCACCCCGTACTGCTGGTCGGCGTCAGCGGCCGTTGTCTTTTTCGGGTCCCGGGCGGCCATGAACTGCTTCATTGCGTAGAGGTTGCCTGCGACGGTGAGCAGACTGTAGGTCCGCTGTCGCGGGCCGATCTGGGTGACCTGCCAGGCCTGGCCGTTGTTTTCCGAAATCGCTACGGCGGCCCCTTCCCTGGTGCTGATCCCTGCCATGAGCTTCCCGTCGAACGAGGTCATGGCAAAGGTATGCAGCCCGCCCGGTATGTTTCGTGTTTTGCGCCAGGAACCGTCGTCGTTGCGCAGATAAAAATTGGAATAACGATGGCTCTCCGTCGCGTCGGCGCCGGGAAGATAAAGCCGGTCGTTGAGGAGGGTGAAGGAGTTGATTTCTTCGTCGTCGACCATTCCTTCCTGGCGGAATACACCGGTTTGCGGGTCATAGCTGAAGATGGGAACCGGTCCGGCGTTGGGAGCGGGGCCGCTGTTGTTGGCATTGCCGCCGCCAATGAACAGCAATCCCTTGTAGGCGACCATATCCCAGATGTTGCGGGCGTATATCTGATCGTCCTCCCTGTAAACCTCGGCGTAGGGGTTGCCGATGACCTCGATTCTGTCGGTAAGGTCGGGGGCCAGGTCCGGTTCCGGGAGTTTGCCCTGCTGATATCCTGCAAGGATGTCCAGGAATTCTCCGACCTCGGGGTGGGTGGAGCAGGGAGAGGCGAGGATCGTTTCCTTGAGCGCCATCAGGATATAACGGTTGTTTTCAGGCGACTTCTGGGCCGCTTCCTTCCAGCGGAAGGGTGCAAAACCACGGTCCGCCGCCGCCCGGTCATCGTACCGGTCAAGATTATTCAGTAATTTCAAGAAGAAATCAGCTCCGAACAGATCGTTTTCCGTGATTACCTTCTCTTTGTTGCCGACATAGCTGATCTCGCGGAGTTCCTCGGGCAGGTCAAGATTTCCCCGGCCCTCGGAACAGAGGCGGAACAATCTGTTCCAGAAATACTTCGCATCGTAGGTTTTCTGCAGAAGCAGGCTCAAGTCATGACCATTGTCGGGTAGGCGGTTTTCCGGGCCGGTCCCGGCCTGGAATGCATATTCGACCCACCTGGCCGTTCCTTCGGTGAACCACCTGTTTTTGAACATCGTATAGCCATTCTGATAGGAATGGATGAGTTCGTGGGCAGGGGTCAGGTTGCCTGTCGCTATTGCATTGGAAATGGTGATGGTGAGGGCGGGCTGGGACCGGATGGCGGGTCCCGCGACCCGGTAAGTGTATTGAATGACGCCGTCGCCGGATTCTCCCTTGTATTCGGAAGAAAGGACGTGGACATCAATTGATTTTACCTT
Organism: Desulfobulbus sp.; assembly: GCA_003604995.1. Taxonomy (GTDB): domain Bacteria; phylum Desulfobacterota; class Desulfobulbia; order Desulfobulbales; family Desulfobulbaceae; genus UBA10518. The sequence goes on from QZJD01000012.1 coordinate 14,852, forward strand.
GTCCCGGTATCGCTTGCTTGCCAAAGGATCAGTCAGCTTGAAGACCTCTCGATAGAGCCTGTCGGCGGCATGAAGCTGTACCGTAATATTTTCAACTATATCGGGGATGGAATTTGCATTGGCATCGGTCGGATCGGTCAGGGCGTTTTTCCCCTGCAAAGTGTAGAAAATCCTGAAGTATCCATCCGTATGGACCCTGTCCAGTTGTTCCCGTTCGCTCTTCCAGTCTCCGGCGGCATCCGACCGGGCTGGAAAAAGAGCCGCAATGATCATGGCGAGGATAAGCAGGCACCCTGGTCGTTGAGAAGTTTTCATCGGTCTCGCGCGGCTCTGCTAATTTTTTCGTATTGCGGTCATGATGCGCATCACAACAGGGGCGGCCTCACTTTATCTCGAAACACCCTCGGGAGGACAGGCTTTGACGAGCTTAATAATTTAATTTTACAGATAAAATGGATTCGGCGCAAGGTATTGCTCCCTTGTTTTTACAGGGAATATTTGATATAAAAATATATTCGATACTATTGAGCCTCTTGCAAAATGAACGTCGCCGCGAGATCGAGAGAAAAATATTCTGGGGAAGGATGAGTTGTTAAATCGTCCGGAAGCGGAGCAGCGCTCCGTTGAGGACGATTTCACAAGAAAGACGCCGCCCAGGATGTTTTTATCCGATCGGAGCAGATCGGTCATTTTGCATGAGGCTCTATTATAACCATTCCGCATCCCAGAACCACAAGAGAAGCGCTATGTTGCTATTTACCCCGGGCCCGACCGAGATGGAGCAGGACATCCGGGATATTGCCGCCATGCGCCTGCCCTATTTCAGGGGGCAGGAGTATACGAAGATGATGCTTGAGCTGACCGAAAACCTCAAGTACCTGTTCCGGACCGAAAATACCCCGCTTACGCTGACTGCATCGGGTTCGGGCGTGATGGAGATGGCCCTGCTCAATCTCCTGAACCCCGGAGACAGGGTTGTGGTGCTGAACTGCGGTACCTTCGGCGGCAAATGGACAACCATGTGCCGGTCTTTCGGTGTTGTCCCCCATGAAATTAAACCCGAACTGGGGGAAATTCCCGACCTTGAAAAGCTGAGCGACGCGATTACCGGTGAGGTCAGGGCGGTGCTGGTGACCGCCCACGAGACATCCACCGGCCTGTTGAATGATATCAAGGCTATCGGCGAGATCACTCGTTCCAGGGGAGTGCTGTTGATTGTCGACGCGGTGAGTTCCATCGGGGCCGATCTCTTTGCCATGGATGACTGGCATTGCGACTGTGCGCTGGTCAGTTCTCAGAAGGCCTTGGCCTGCATGCCGGGGCTAAGCTTTATCGCCTTCAGTGAGCGGGCATGGCAGGTCGTGCCGAGCGTGAAGCGGCATCGCTACTATTTCGACGCGGAAGAATACATGCAGAATATCCGGAGGGGCATGGTGCCCTACACGCCGGCGATGAACGTCACCTTCCAGGTTCATGAGCGGTTGGCCAGGATACGGCGTTCAGGGTTGACCGCGTATATAGACGGCCATGTCGCCAAGGCCAAGGCCTTTCGGGAAAGGATGCTGCAAAGCGGCGATTTTTCCCTTTTCGCGCAACGCCAATCCAACGCGCTTACTTCCCTGCTCCTGCCCGAAGGATGTACGATGAGCGAGGTCATTGCTTTTATCCGGGACAAATATGACTGGTATGTCGCGCCCAATCCCACGCAGGATCAGCGGTATCTCCGGGTATCCCACATGGGCGCCATTACCATTGAAAACCTGCTGGAGCTTGCGGAGAAGATTGAAGAGGCCTGTCGCTCCTTCCGGAAGGGGAGGAAGTGAACGGTTTTGAAGCGGCCCGTTCATTTCGCTGCGTACAAAGGATAACCAACAACCTGAAAACAGCAAGGAGCCGGGAATGAAAATCATCATAATGGCGGCGGGCAGAGGCACCAGGATCAGCAGGCATATCCATGGCAAGCCGAAATGTTGCGTGGAGTTTGAGGGGGAGCCGCTGATTCACCGGACGATCCGGATTCTCACCGAGATGAAAATTGGTGAAGTCGCCATTGTCACCGGCTATCAGTCCGGCGAGGTACTCAAGGCAATGGGGAGCTATCAGGTGGCAAAATTTTACAATCCCTTTTTCGATGTGACCAATTCCATTGCCTCCTTGTGGTTTGCCCGGGATTTTTTTGCGGTACCGGATGACGTGATCATAATGAACGGCGACCTGTTCATGGAAAAGGAGCTTGTCGCCTCCATCGTCGATGAGACCCGACTCCCTGTTTTTCTTGCCGACAGTTCCCGGATCAAGGAGGCGGATTACCGCTTTCAGTGGCAGGACAATATCCTGAAAAAATACGGCAAGGAGTTGCCCAATGAGGAGACCACCGGAGAATATGTGGGAATCGGTAAGATCGACAGGCGATTTATCCTCAAATTCATCGCCAAGATGGACGAAATGATCAATTCCCAGCAAAGCGGGAAATGGTGGGAGGACATTCTCTATTCCTTCATCGGCACCGGAACGGATGTGTACGTGAAAGACATCAACGGAATTTTCTGGGCGGAATTGGACTATATTGAAGATTTTCAAAGGATTGAGAGGTACCTCAACGAAAACAAACCGCAATAGAAGCGCACCGGAATCGTATGCGCCGCGGTTGCGGGCGAGAGGCGCGGCCAGGTTCCCGGAAACCGTTCCCGTTCGCGCGTTGAAATGTTCCTACTTCCGCCGCTGGAGCTTCATGGCCAGGTCAAGGCGGCTTTTCGTCCCGGTTTTGCGGAAGATTGAACTCAGATGAGCCTTGACGGTTCGCTCGGAGATGAAAAGCTTCTCGCCTATTTCCTGATTGCTGAGGCCCTCAACGACCAGTAGGGCGATCTCCTTTTCCCGTCCGGACAACTCGTCAAGGATCCCCCCCCCGATACCCCCTTTCTCCACCGGGTTTGCGCCTCGCTTGATCTGCCGGATGAATTGCCGAATGGTCTCCTGTTCGAACCACACCCTTCCGGCAACGACGGTCTTGATCGCTTCCACCAGCCTGCCGCCGGCGATGTAGGTATTCGCGTAGCCCGCGGCGCCCATCAGCAGGAAGGTAAGGCCTTCGTCCGAATTCGGCGCGTCGGACAGGAAGAAGATTCTGAGGCTCCCCGGCGTTTTGCACAGTGTCCCGATGGTCTGGACATCGGTGAATTGCTGGTGCACCAGCAGCAGATATTGCTCGTTGCGGTGGATGAGTGTTGCGAGGGTCTTTATGGATGAGGCCTGGTACAGGGAGAGTCGCTGCTCGGAGAGAATGGAGAACCACCTTTCCCTGACAGCCCCGTTGGCGGAGCAGAGTATGATTTTCATCTTATCTCTCCCTCAGTGCAAGTTTCTGGGCACGAATCGCCGGCTTGAGCAGATAGCTGAGGATGGTTTTCTTGCCGGTGAGAATATCAACCTCGCTGACCATGCCGGGAATGATCGGCATGGGATTTTCTTCAGTGCCCAGATAATTTTTTTTGGTCCGCACCCGGACCAGATAATAACTGTCACCCCGTTCATCGGTGATACTGTCGGCGCTGATATGTTCGACCAGGCCGGGAAGGCCTCCGTATACGGTGAAGTCGTAGGCGGAAAACTTGACCATGGCCTCCTGGCCCGGCCGGAGAAAGGCGATGTCCGAGGGCTTGATTTTGGTTTCCACCAGGAGGGTATCCTCCAGCGGCACGATTTCCATCAGATCCATGCCGGGCTGGATGACGCCGCCGACGGTATTGACCAGCAGCTGATTCACGGTTCCGCGAACCGGTGATTTGACGTGGGTCCTCTTCAGCCGGTCCTCCAGGGCAACGGAGGTGACGGAGATGCCCTCCAGTTCGGCCAGGGTATTATTGAGTTCCTGCTTGGCTTCATTGTGATAGATGAGCTTTTTGTTCTCAATGGACTGTTTTGCCTCCGTCAACCTTGATCGGACGGTGGGGATCTGCAACCTGGTGGATTCCAGCTGCCCTTGCAGGTTGTTGGCCTCACGGTCCAGGCGCAGCATTTCCACCTCAGACACCGCGCCCTGGCTGACAAGGGGTTTGGTCATTTCCAGCTCCTTGCTCAACATGGCGTAACTGCGGGTGAGTTGTTTCTGACGCGCTTCCAGTTCAGCCAGTTCCTGCTGGCGCTGTTGGGCCTGTTCCTCAAGGATGGCAATCCCGGTTTCAAAAGATTTTCTGCGGGTTTCAAAGAGATCCCTTTCCCGTTCGGCGATTTCGGGGTTTTCATCGCCAACCTCCTTGGGCGGGACAAAATTTGTTCCCTCGGTTTCCGCTTTCAGGCGGGCAACTTTGGCTTTGAGGGCCAGATACCTGTAGCGGCTCTCCTGGTAGGGGGCGGAAAAACGGGTGTCGTCGATTTTGAGGAGTAGCTGGTCCTTTTCCACAACCTGGCCGACGTTGACCAGGATTTCGGAAAGAATGCCGCCTTCCAGATTCTGAATCACCTGGATCTGGCGGGAAGGAATCACCTTACCCTGGCCCCGGGTGACCTCTTCAATCTCAGAGATATAGGCCCATATTATCGCAAAGATGAAAAGTATAAGAATCAGCCAGAGGATGTAGTGCCCCCCCTTGGGTGCCTGGGCAAGAATAGAGTTGCGAATATCCGTGGCCAGGTCAATTTCCGGCAGGGGAATCCTGCGGAAAATGCCGGGCGTTTTTTTCTGCTTGGCCAAGGTGGCTTCCCCTCGAAATTCGATTTGCTTCTATTATAAACTTAACTGCCCGCTTTTCAGGTCATCCTTTACCCTTTCGGTCGGGCCGTCGGCAACCACGGTCCCGGAATCGACGACGACGATTCGATCGACCAGATCAAGGAGCGATGCCCGATGGGTGACCAAGATGAAGGTTTTGCCTTCGACGATTTTTTTCAGTTTTTTCTTGAGGCTGGACTCTGTCTTGTTATCCATGGAACTGGTCGGTTCGTCAAACAGCAGCACCGGGGGATCAAGGAGCAGGGCGCGGGCGATGGCCACGCTTTGCCGCTGGCCGCCGGAAAGGCCTTTGCCCTGTTCGCCCACCTGCATGTCAAAACCCAGGGGGTTCTTTTTGACGAATCTGGTGACCCCGGCGAGCTCGGCTGCGCGAAAAATGTCGGTGTCGTCGATGCCGTAGGTGCCGAGGATGATATTGTCCCTGATCGTCCCGCTGAACAGGGTCACATCCTGGGGGACGCAGCCGATCAAATGGCGCAGTTCGGAAGGGTCGATCTGCCTGATATCCGTTCCGTCCACAGCCACCATGCCGCTGGTCGGTTCGTAGAGGCCCAGGAGCAACCGGCCGATGGTGGTCTTGCCCGAGCCGATGGGGCCGATGATGGCGACCCGTTCTCCGGCACTGATCTTGAGGTTGAGGTTTTTCAGCACTTCGGTGGTTGAGCCGGGATAGGCAAAGCTCACATTGGTCAGTTCTATATCGCCCTTGAAATGGGCGCGGTGGAGAAACGTCTTGCCCGGCGGTCGTTCCACGGGCTTGGCCATGATGTTGTTCAAGGCGGCCAGCGCTTCTTTGGCATGGTGATATCTGCTGGCCAGATTCACCACCTGGTTCATGGGCGCGGTAACCCGGCGGGTCAGGATGACGCAGGCGATCAGCCCGCCCCTGGTCAGGTCTCCCGCGTAGATTTGGTATACGCCGACAATCACCGAGCCCACCAGCGTCGTCTGGCCGATGAAGTGCGAGAAATGGTTCACCGAATTCGACAGAAAGCGCGCCTTGGCCCCCCATTTGGAGATAAAACTGACCGATTCCTCCCAGCCTCGTTGCAACTGGCTCTCCGCTCCCAGCATTTTGATCGTCTCTATCCCGGTCAGGCCTTCGACCAGGATGGCGTTTTTTTGCGCCGACGCCTTGAAGGTTCGCTGCACGGCCCGGCGCAGCGGTACCTGGATGTACATGGCAAAGGCGATAAGGAGGGCGATGGCGCAGATATGGACCACGACCATGGGCCCGGCCAGGTACCAGATGGCAAGGAGGCCCAGCAGGACAAAGGGGAGATCGACCACGGTGGTGATGGAAAAGGAGGTGATAAAATCCCTGATGCTGTCGAACTGCTGGAGGTTTTTGGAAAAGGCGCCCACGGATTTGGGGCGCGCTTCCATCTTCATGCCCAGCACTTTTTCAAAGATGGTTGCCGAGACCAGCAGGTTGACCTTCTGGCCCGCCTCATCAATGAAATAACCGCGCAGGCCGCGCATCAGCAGTTCAAACAGATAGATGATCAGGATGCCGGAGGAAAGAACCCACAGGGTCTCAAATGCGGCATTGGCGATGACCTTGTCATAGACATTCAGAATATAAAACGGGGTGGCCAGTCCGAAGATGTTGATGAGCAGCGAGGCGATCAGGACGTCCCGGTAGATGCGCCAGCAGGAGAGCATGGTTCCCCAGAACCAGCTTTGCGGCCGCTCGACCTGATCTTCAACATTCTGGTTGTTGATTCGAAATTCCGGTCGGACAAAGATGGCGAAACCGCTGTAGATTTTCTCCATCTCTTCGATGGGTACTTTCTCCTCGCCCATGCCGGTTTCGGGAAAAATAACGGAGAGTGTTCCGCCATCCTGGTCGATGGCGGTCAGCACGCAGGCCCGGTGCCCTTCCAGGAGAAGGATGGCGGGCAGGGTGAGGGCATTGAGGGTAGTCAGTTGCTGGCGCAGAACCCGGGAGGAAAGGCCGGTCCGTTTCGCGGCCCTGGTGAAAAGCTGGACGGTCAGGGCGTTGTTGACCAGCGGCAGGCCGGCCCTGACCACGTTGCGTGACACCGGCCGACCATGGACCCTGGCGAGCAGAACAAGACAGTCCAGCAACGGGTCGTTATGCACCTCGGTGTCGCCGCCCAGCTTCCACTCGTCCTGGTTTTTTTTACTCTCTTCGCTGCTGGTAGTACTATTCATAAAAACAACGACACCTTCTTGGCTTCATCATGAGGACATGATAGAATAAATAAAAGCTATTGATTTTTTAATATATTATACCAGTTATTCGATAATTTCGCCAAAGGATGTCGCAGGGCAATTCGCTTTTTCAGGGTGCCTGTTTAGTTCTCATGCGGAGGAAGAATATGTTGTACATCGAACGGAATGCGGACGGGGCCATCGCGGCGATACATCAGGCCCCGTCGGAAAAGGCCACCGAGCAGAAAACACTGTTGGACGAGGAAGTCATTGCGTTTCTCGGCAAAGACGGAGGACTGGACTCCTGGATAAAGCTGCTCTCCTATTCCGATGTCAGTATCATCCGCGTCCTTGAGGATCTCATCGATCTGCTGGTCAAAAAAAACGTGATCATGCTGACCGAGCTCCCGGAGGAGGCCAGGACCAAGTTGCGGGAACGCAAACGGGTCCGCGAGCGGATGGAGCATGACCATCTGATGGTTGACGATATCCTCTGACCTTTTTTCTCCGCACCTGTCCATGGATTGAACCGGTCACGGCGCGACCGGTTCCGGCCGGCCGAAATGGTACCCCTGAATGGCGTCCAGGTTCAGTTCCTTGAGCAGGGCAAACTGCTCCTCGTTTTCTACCCCCTCGGCGATCACCATGATATCCAGGCTGTGCGCGACGCTGGTCAGCGAGCCGATGAAGAAATAGCTGTCGCTTTCCCGGCTTTTCAGCTCATCGGTGTAGGCGCGGTCGATCTTGACGTAGTCGGGCCGCAGGGATTTCAGATAGCCGAAATTTGCAAAACTGTGGCCGAAATGATCTATGCCGTAGCCATGGCCCAGTTCCTGCGCCTGAGCGCCGAAACCGCGAATCAGGTCAAGGTGCTGTACCGCGCTGAATTCGACGAACTCGAAGCGTAGGCGCGGCGCGGTGTCGGGCAGGACGGCAAGTGAGTTCAGGAGCCATTGCCGGAATTTTTCATCCTTGAGGGAGGTCGGCGAAACGTTGATAGCCAGCTGGCCGATGCCCAGGGCCGAGACCTTCGTCTGCATCGCCTTTTCCAGAACGATCCGGTCAAGATCCGAAACCAGGCCGAGCCGCTCGGCCAGAGGCAGGAACATTCCGGCGCTGAGCAGGTTTCCTGATTCCTCCCTGATCCGGGAGAACACTTCCAGATGCAACACGCCAGCCAGGTCGTTGCAGAGGACCGTTTTCTGGACGTAGAGCTGGATGTTCCTGTCCCGCAGGGTTTGGGTAAGGATATCCCGCCAGCGTTCCCGGCCCTGGGCCGCGGCATCCGGGCGATCGGCCAGGGTGTCGATGTGCCAGCTGTTGCCGCCCTTCTGCTGGGCGGCTCGCAGCGCGGTATCCGCCCCTGAGAGCAGTTGGCCCAGATTCGTGGGCCTGCTGTAACAGACGCCGCCGACCTGCCCGACATTGCCGGACAAGGTCAGGCCCTCCACCGCCAGTTGCGCCAGGCCGGTCGTGATTTCGCGGGCGATCTGTTCCGCGTCACCCGGTGAGGCGTCCGGCAGGAACAGGCCGAAATCGCCGCCGGTCAGACGGGCCAGGGCGCCGTGCGCCACATGGACCGTCGCCTTCCGCAGATGTTCGCCGACCTTTTTCAGCAGCTCATCACCGGCCTGGAATCCTTTTTCCTGGTTTATTTCCTGGAGGTCATTGATCTGCACCAGGAGAAAGGAGCCCTTGGCCGTACTTTCCTCATGCTCCACAATGGCGTTGACCTGTCCTTCAAGATAGCGCCGGTTACCCAAGTCGGTCAGGGAATCATGATAGGCGTTTTTGCGGAGTCGCTCCGCGATCCGGGCCTGCTCTTCAAACATATCCTTGACCTTGAAGGTCATCCGGTTCATGGCCTCGACGACCCTGCGCAGTTCACGGGTCCGCGGCAGCTTCTCCTGGATTTCGTACTGGCGCTTGCACAGGGTTTCCGCCTGATGTTCGACCCGTTTCAACGGCTTGAGGAGAAGGCGCAGGCCAAAGCCGCCGACGATCAGGACCCCGATCCCCATGGCGACGAACCAGAAGGTGGTTCTGACCGCCGTTTCCCACAGTGTTTTATAGGCATAGCCGGGATGGCTTTCCACCATGACCTCGCCGGCCTGCCGCCATCCGGAAAGGACAAGGGCCGTCGCGCTCGGGGTCGTCAGCGGCACCAGATCGATGAACCAGTCCGGGACGCCTTCGATGGCAACCTCCAGGTTGCGGTCGATGACCGCCTTGCCTTCGATGTCGCTAAGCCGGATCGCCCGGTAGTATCCGCGGTCGAATACGGCATTGATCATAGTTTCCGCGGCGGGAAGATCATTTTGTTCGATATGCGGCGATATGGAGAGACCCAGCGAGGTCGCCGTATCCTGAGCATGGGACTCCAGCTGATCAAGGAGAAAGGTGCGGGTGGAGTTGAGCTTGGCGACCCAGGTTCCGGCAAAGAGCAGGAAGAACAGGATGAGGGTGAAGATCAGCAGTTGACGATAGAGTGTCATGGGTCTTCCTCGTATCAGTTGAGTCCTTGCGGCATTCTCCCTAAGAGATCCTGCCAGCGGCTGAGGCGGTCGCTCTTGCCGACGAGCTGGCCTCTGCCTCGTTGTTTGGCGATCCACAGGCCGGAGCCGTTGAAGCTGTAGACCGGCAGAAGATCCGTGCGTTTGCCGGCCGGCTTGATGTCGCCCACCAGGTTGTCAAGAACGAGCGGTTCCGCGCCGGGTTTTTCAAAATAGGTCAGAACCATGTGCGCCTGGTTCAGGCTGAGCGCCTTGACGTAGGTCAGGTTCAGTTTGTTCTCCTGGACCCCCAGGGCCTTGAGGGTAAAGTATTTGGCCAGGGAAAAGTCTTCGCAGTCACCGCCGTCACTGGCAAGGAACTCTACCGGCGTTGCCCAGTAATCCTCCATGTTCCAATGGACGGCATCGCTGACGAAATCATACCTGTTGAAAAAACGGTTGACGACGGTCAGCTTGTCCATGTCCGAAAGCGCGGAATTTTCACGGATCAACGTTTGCCACTCGAGAAGGCGGGCGCGTGCCTTGGGACCGTATTGCTGTTCAGCCTTCCGCAGCACTGCTTCGTCCAGGGTGAACTTTTCGCCGGTGACGGCGGTAAGCGAAAAGATCAGAAGGCACAAAGCTCCCACCAGCCCGGGGCCGAGAAATTTCCAGGTGAAAAAAAGGCGTTTCATGGAAGGGGCATGCGTCGACGTTTCCCCCCTGCGCCTGATATCCGGCCGGCCCGCAACCACAGGAAGCGCAGAGTGTTCACCGTGGAAATTTCAACAGGCCGCATGTCCTGAACCGCCTGCCGAATGACCGCAACCCGGGACCGCAATGCATCTGGAATTAGGGATTTCCGGGGACGGGACGGGTATTCGCTGGTGGATGGAAATAAAAAAGCAGGCGAAAGCCGGGGAGAGGCTTCGGCTCGTCCCCAGGTCTTCGCCTGCGTAATAACGGAAAATCCGGTCGCGATGCCGGTCGTTCCGGGCATGCCTGCTGATCAGGATTTTTCTCCCTTTTCTTTTTCTTCCGGTCGCTCCTCGTCGTGGACATAGGATTCTTCCGGCCAGGCCAGGTCAAGCCCGTGCACCAGCATGCCCATGCCGTTGAGCAGGCGGTACTGGGCAAACAGGCCGTCGATCTGGGAGTCGATCAGCTCCTTGTTGGCGTCGATTCGCTCGGCCTCGGAGTCGAGGACATCCAGCAGGGTCCGCTTGCCGATATCCCACTGCTTACCATAGGACCGGGCGGTTTCGGTGCTCGACTCGACCCGTTTTTGCAGGAGATGACTCCTGGTCGTGGCCGACTGATAGGCCATCCAGGAAAGCCGGATGCTCTCCACGACCTGACGATGGGTGTGGTTTCTGATCTCCCGGGCCTCGCTGATCAGATGGACGGTCTCCGCCTTGCGGGCACTGTCCTTCCAGCCGCGGAACAGGTTGTAGCGCACCCTGACCATGCCGATCAGGTTTTCTTCATCGGTATTGAGGCCGTACTCCAGTTCTTCGCTCCAGACCTTGTCGATTTCAATATCGACAATGGGCATGTAGGGGGCCCGGGCGACGTCATCCTGAGCCTTGCGGGCCACAAGGTCTTCCTCGGCCTGCTTCAGGGTGGGGTGTTGTTTGAGGGCGATCTGCTGCGCCTCTTCCATGGTGGGCGGGATGAGATCCCCCGGAAATTCAGGCTTGACCAGATCTTCGGGCAGATGGCCGACCACCGCCAGATAGTTGGTCTTGGCATCAAGGAGATTGGTCTCGGCCACCACCACATTGGACTCCGCAAGGGCCAGACGGCTGGTCACCTGGTTCATGTCTGCCTTGCGGTCGACACCGGATTCACTGCGCAACCGGATCTGATCGGCTATCCGCTGATGGTTCTTCAGATCTTCATCGGCCAGTTCGAGAAAAGCCTGTTTGCGCAACACCTCAAGATACACATTGGCCACGCTCAGGGCAGTATTGTCCGCGGTGCTTTGGATGACGTACGCCTCGGAACGAACCCGTGCCTTCTGCCGATTAGCCTCGTTCATGTCCTGGAGGCCGCGGAAGACGTTCTGGCGGAGGCTGAGCTTGAATTCCCAGGGATCAAGGGACTGGTCCACCGGTTCGTCCACTTCCTGAAATCCGGCGCCGGCCGAAAACGTCAATTCCGGAAAATATCCGGCCCTGGCCTGCTTGACCTCCTGGTCGCGGGCCAATCGGTTGTAAACGACGGTCCTGACGTCAGGATGGGTGTCAATCATATACTTGACTGCCTCCTGAAGCGTCTCGCCATGAACAGTGCCGCAGGTAACAAGTAAGCCCACCATAGCGGCAAACGTGAGCCTTCCTGCCTTACCTTGCATATTCCCTCCCTCTTGTAAAAGTTTTTCGACGTGACGTCCTCGCAACAGGAAAAGACGCAGGCATTCGCCGCTGTTGTTTTCAACGAGTTGCAGGGCCGCTGGCGTCGGTCTCCTCCCTCTTGCGATTCCGACAGCCTTGTTTTTTTTGCATTATATTATATTATCCCACCAGTACCGCGACAGGTCAATTTTTTTTTGTATGTTTTTACGAGGTTACCAAACCGTTATAGCCGTTTATCCACCAGAACCGGGAATCGGCGGTTTTGCCTCGATCGGGACGCTGTGGCGGGATTTGGCGGATTCAGGTATTATGCTTGCGCAATCATGAAAAAACAGGAACTATCACCGCTGTCGGCGAATCTGGAGGGCTTTTTCGGCCGCAGGCAGTGGCATCTTCTCTGGCAGGTCTTTGCCATTACCAGGAACTGGCCGGGGATTGTCGGCAAGGAGATCGCCGACCGTTCGCAACCGGCGTACATTCAGAAAAACGTGCTGTGGGTGAATGTGCGGGATTCGGTATGGATGCAGCAGCTGCATGCCATGAAGCCCGGGATTTTGGGCCGGGTTCAGGACGCCTTTCCCGAGGCGGGGATTCAGGACATCCGCTGGCGGCTGGGGACGGCGGAGCCTGAAGCGGCAGCACCCCGGGCCGGCGGCCGGAAAAAAACGCCTGACCCGGAACAGGCCAGCGCCTTTGCCAGGATGACGTCGATAATTGATAATAAAGAATGCCGGGATGCCCTGAACAGGTTGTGGCGGACCTTCCATCAACACGGAAACGATGATGAACTCTCTTCTTGATCTGATCGGCAATACCCCTCTTGTCCCGCTTGTCAGGATGAATCAGGTGCCAGGGGTCGCTGTCCTGGCCAAGCTCGAATCGTTTAACCCCGGCGGTTCGGTCAAGGATCGCATCGCTCTCTCCATGATCGAGGCGGGTGAGGCGAGCGGCGAGTTGACCCGCGACAAGATCGTTTTGGAGGCGACCAGCGGCAATACCGGAATCGGCCTGGCCATGGTCTGCGCGGCCAAGGGGTACCGTTGCCAGCTGGTGATGCCCGAATCGGCCAGTGTGGAGCGCCGCCAGATCATGCAGGCCTATGGCGCTGAGATTATTCTTACCCCGGCCAAGCGGAGCACGGACGGGGCCATTGAAAAGGTTTACGCCCTGGGCCGCGAGCATCCGGAACTCTATTTTCTGACCGACCAGTTCAACAGCCAGGCCAACTGGCAGGCGCATTATCGGGGGACCGCCCCGGAAATCTGGCAACAGACCGAGGGCAAGGTGACCGACATCATTACCACCCTCGGCACCTCCGGAACCGCCATGGGCATATGCAAATGGTTCAGGGAACACCATCCGGAGGTGCGGATCATCGCGGTCGAGCCCTATTACGGCCATAAGATCCAGGGACTCAAGAACATGAAGGAGTCCTACCGGCCCGGAATATTCGACAAGTCGCAGCCCACCCGGATCGTCAATGTCGCCGACGCGGATGCCTTTGAGACGGCCAGGGCCCTGGCGCGCCAGGAGGGGATTTTTGCCGGGATGAGTTCCGGCGCATCCATGTATGCCGCGCTGCAGCAGGCCCGGGAGATCGGCGAAGGACTGATTGTCGCCATCCTCCCGGACGGCGGCGAACGCTATCTCAGTACCTCGCTCTTCGTGCCCAAAGCCAAGCTGGAAACGGCCGCGCCCCGCCTCCGCCTTTACAATACAATGACCAGGAGAAAAGAGGAGTTCCGACCGCTCAACAAGAAGCGGGTCACCTGCTATGCCTGCGGGCCGACCGCCTATCAGTCCCCGAATATGGGCCATTGCCGGCGACTGGTCGTCGCGGATCTGATCATCCGCTATCTTGAGCAGAAGGGCTTCGAGGTCCATTCCTACATGAACTTCACCGATATCGACGACAACACGATCAACGGTGCGGTCCGGGCCGGTCTGCCTTTGAAGGAGTTTACCACCGGCTATATCAATGAGTTCATGCACGCGGCCCGGACCCTCGGGGTCACGGAGGCAACCGGGTACCCCAAGGCCTCCGAGCATGTCGGCAGCATGATCGAGATAGCCCATGAGCTGATCCATAAGGGCTTTGCCTATGAAAAGCACGGCTCCATCTATTTCGATATATCAAAGTTCAGGGCATACGGCCGGCTTTCCGGGGTGGACCTGAGCAAGATCCGCACCGGCACCACCGTAGACCTGGACAACTACGAAAAGGATAATCCCCGGGATTTCACCCTGCTCAAACGCTCCACCCTGGACGAGCTGAAAAGGGGGATTTTTTACGAAACCGACTGGGGCAATGTGCGGCCGGGATGGCACATCGAGTGTTCGGCCATGTCCACCCGCTATCTGGGCGAGACCATCGATATCCATACCGCCAGCCAGGACCTGATGTTTCCCCACCATGAAAACGAGATCGCCATCGCCGAGGCGCTCACCGGCAAGCCCCTGGCCAATTACTGGCTCCACTCCGGTCTGCTGCTCATGGACGGCAAGAAAATGTCCGAAGACGCGGGCAATATCGTGACCCTGGGCGATGTGCTGGATCGCGGCTATAGCGGCAGGGAACTGCGTTTTCTCCTGCTGGGCGTCCATTACCGCAAACCCATGCATTTTTCCTATCGCCGGCTGGATTCCGCCCGCAGATCTCTGATGCGCATCGACGAATTCACCCGCAAGCTTCTCTGTCTGCCGCCCGACCTCCCCCATCCCTATGTTTCGGTGTATGTGGCGGACCTGGACCGCAATTTCCATGCGGCCATGGATGATGATCTGAATATCTCCGGAGCCGTCGGAGCGCTGTTCGACTTCATCAAGAAGATCAATCCGGTCCTGCAGACCGGCAGTCTGGAGCGGGAGCAGAAAAACCTGATCCTGGAAACCCTGCGCCGCCTCAACAGCGTACTGGGCATCCTGCGGCTGGAACAATGCCCCCTGGCGCCGGACGTGGACCGGTTGCTCCGGGAGCGGGAGCGTGCCCGGCAGCTCAAGGACTGGCCTGCCGCCGACGGTGCCAGGGAGGAACTCCTGAAAAAGGGCATTACCGTGCGGGACACCGCCTCCGGAACGGTCTGGGAGAAGATCGACTGAACAGCGCCCAACCTGGTCGTTGCGGCCGTTCCAATGTCCGCACGGTTGTTATCAAGACGGTTGCGTTCCGGAAGCAATCCCGGTACATTGCCGGGACAGAGTTCACGGGTTGCGCCAGTAGCTCAGGCGGACAGAGCAGGAGCCTTCTAAGCTCAAGGTCGGGGGTTCGAGTCCCTCCTGGCGCACCAAGTTTAAGGAAATCCGGGCGGCATGCCCGACAATGTTTCCAATATCCGGCGAGGAGGGGCGGGGCTATCCTCCCGAGGGGCGGTCTCTATTCAGCCGTTCCCGCACCATTATCCTTTTCGTATCGCCCGACACCCGCAAGCTTGGGCTGGCCGGGGATGTTTATCCCGATCAGTCTGCTAACTTTTCGTGATTACGCCCAAAGCTCGGTTTGGTCATCTGCCTCAATCCCCGATTATCCTCAATTCCGCTGGCCTTCTTATTCTTTTTTCGCCACAAAAATGGATTTGCTCGCTTCCTTCTGAATAGCCGCAACCGCCGGGTGTTTGATGATACGTTCAACGGAGATCGCATAGAATCGTTCCCGGACGGCATTGGTTTTCCCGAGAACCAATACATTGTGCTGCCGTTGCACTTCCTCATCAATGACCGTGGGAGATGCGAAGATGCCGTCTCCGGCCTGGCCGAACGTCTTGAGCAGTGCCTGATCGTCGAATTCCCCAACCACCGAAGGCCGGATACCGATGGAATCGAACCACTGGTCGAGAGCACCACGCAACGCGGACATGGGGGACGGCAAGAGCATCGGCATGCCGTTCAGTGACTGGGGGAATTGCCCTTTCAGTCGGTCGGCCAGTCGCTTGGCGGCAAAAAAGCTCACACCGCATTCTCCGAGAAGATGGCTGTAGGCCTTGACGCTTAAGCCGGGCTTAACCGGCGTGTCGGTCAAAACGATGTCAAGGCCGTGAACCGAGAGTTCGGCAAGAAGATGCTCCTCTTTGCCTTCGTGGCAGACGATGCGGATCGATTCCGGAAGGTTCATCGCCGGCTCCAGGAGCTTTCGTACAACCAACTTGGGGAGCGCGTCCACGATGCCAACCACCAGGCGCAATGGACCTGAGATCGGCC
This sequence comes from Desulfobulbus sp., assembly GCA_003604995.1. Classification (GTDB taxonomy): domain Bacteria; phylum Desulfobacterota; class Desulfobulbia; order Desulfobulbales; family Desulfobulbaceae; genus UBA10518. Next base: position 30,805 of record QZJD01000012.1, read on the forward strand.
TGCCCCTCACCGTGTCGAGCAATTCCTGGCCCAAGGAGAAAATTTCATCGGCGTAACGATAAACGAGCCGTCCCATTTCCGTCAGCTCAAGATTGCGCCCCACCCGAAGAAACAGTTTGCCTCCCAGCATGTCTTCGAGTTTTGCCACCTGGGCGCTGACCGTTGAAGGCGCCAGGCGAAGATGCTCGCTTGCCCTGCTGATGCTCTCTTTCCTGGCTGCACACCAGAAATAATAGAGATGGTGATAGTTAAGCCATTCCATGTACAACCTTTCGTTTTTATCGAAAGATAATAAATGTTTTTTCTATTTGGTTCAAGTGTATTTCGGTCTTATCTTGTTGCAAGAGAAGAGTAATCCGTGTGCATGAGGGTGAGATGCAGTTTGCGATATACCTTGGAAAGGCTGGTATGAATGCAGAGGGCTCTCGGCGAGCCGAGCGGTGGTTGCGCTTTTCCCTGAGTCGGTTCACTGGGGTCGTTTCCCGGGCCCATGAGACGTTTTTCGACGTGAATGGCCCCAGGGGCGATCTCGACAAGCGGTGTAAATCACGGCCAAGATGGAGGCCGCCGGGCAGATCATGGTCCAGGGGGAAGGACGTGACTATGTCGAAGTGCTTTCCCTCTGTCTGGACAAGCTCGTCCGCGCAATCAGAAGAAACCTTGACAGGGGCAGATGCCTTCTGACTCGAAAAAAAGGATCAATGCTAAGCCTCATGTCGATAATGCAAGGTGAGTTCGATCTGAACCTCGAGGGTGATGTCGGTTCATGCGAGGCGGGGCGTGAAATTCACGAAAACGTGACACCGAAAATTAAGGTGAAGAAGGATTTCATGGAAAAAAATAGTTTGCTCCCTCCCGTCTTTGTCGATTCTATGCGGGCGGCAGGGGTGGGTCCCCTGGAACGGAGCGAAAGGTGAGGTGAAAAATGGACAGTTCGCAATTATTAGGTCTTACGACATTCGCATACTTGTTGTCAGCCGTCGCCTATATTGGCCTTTTGGTGTTTCGGTCCGCACGACTCGGCCCGGTAGCCACCGGGGCAACGGTTATCGCCCTTTTCATCAACACGGCCGGCATCGGACTTCGGTGGCTTGAATCGCACCGGATGGGGATAGGGTATGCTCCCCTGTCGAACATGTATGAATCGCTGGTCTTTTTTGCCTGGTCCATAGCAGTTGTCTACCTGTGGCTGGAATTTGCGTACAGAAACCGATTTCTCGGCGCCTTTGCCATGCCTTTTGCCGCCATTGCCATGGCCCTTGCGGAAATGAAGAATCCGGACATAACCCCGCTTGTCCCCGCCCTGCAGAGCAACTGGCTTATCGCCCATGTTGTCACCTGTTTCATCGGCTACGCCGCGTTCGCCGTGGCTTGCGGCTTTGGTGTCCTGTATCTGCTGCAACACAGGGCAAAAGAGAAGAGGGGGCAAGGAGCGTTTCTGGCGCAGTTCCCGGACATGAAGATCGTTGACGGCATAGTCCACAAGATTCTGGTGTTCGGCTTTCTCTGGCTGACCGCCGGGATCATCACCGGTGCGGTCTGGGCCAATTCAGCATGGGGTACATATTGGAGCTGGGACCCCAAGGAAACCTGGTCGATCATCACCTGGTTCATCTATGCCGCCGCCCTGCATTTTCGGTTTACCAGGGGCTGGGGCGGGACAAGAATCGCCTGGTTTTCCATCATTGGCTTTGCCTCGGTAATGTTCACCTATTACGGCGTAAATTACCTTCTCGCCGGTTTGCATAGCTACGGATAACGGGCAGCAGTTGCGAACCGGCCCATCAGGCTAAACAAAAAACGAACGGAGCAATTTGACAAGCAGATGAATAGCGCGAAGGTATTTCTATTCATGGCCGCGTTGAGCGGCCTCTTTATGGTATCCGGCCAGGCCTTTGGAGGACAGAGCGGGATGATCACGGCCTTGGTCATGGCAATCGCGATGAATTTTTTCGCCTATTGGTTCAGCGACAAGCTTGCCTTGAAAATGAGTCGGGCCCGGGAGGTGAATGATGCCGAGGCTCCGGCGCTGCATACCATGATCGCCTCCCTCGCCGGAAGAGCCGGGCTGCCCAAACCCCGGGTCTACATTATTCACGGTGATACGCCAAACGCCTTTGCCACGGGCCGCGATCCGGAACACGCCGCGGTGGCGGTCACCGAGGGGTTGCTCAGCCTGTTGAATCGAGACGAACTGGAGGGAGTGCTGGCTCATGAACTGGCCCACATCAAGAATCGCGACATCCTGATAAGTTCCATTGCCGCGGTCATGGCGGGCGCAATCAGCTATCTGGCCACCATGGCGCAGTGGGCCATGATTTTCGGCGGCGGCAGGGGCGAGGAAGAGGAAGGCGGCAGCATGGTCGGTTCACTTGCCATGATGATCATTGCCCCGCTTGCCGCAACCCTGATCCAGCTTGCCATATCCCGCAGCAGGGAATACACGGCCGATGCCATCGGGGCAGCAATCAGCGGTAAACCGCAAGGGCTGGCCAGTGCCCTTGCCCGGCTGGAAGCATACAACCAGCAGCTTCCCATGCAGGTAAATCCGGCAACGGCTCAGATGTACATTGTCAATCCGCTGCATGGCCAGAGCCTGATGCGCCTGTTCAGTACGCATCCGCCTATCCGGGAGAGGATCAAGAGACTGACCGGTCAGTAGATACGTTTAAGTTGAAAATGGATCATCAGACAACATTCAAGCGAAAGGAGAAACTCCCATGAAGAAGCCAAGCGAATCGGCGGTAGATCTTAAATATTTGATTAATCATGCGATTTCCGACATGGAAATAACCCAGTCCGAATACCAGCAAATAATGGATATGGCTCTTTCCGACGGGATTATCGATCAGGAGGAAAAAGCGCTGCTGGCCCAGTTCCAGGAAATGATCAGCAACGGCACTGTCAAGAGAGTGCGCGGCTGAATGTTTTTTTTTGCGTTGCCGCAATGCATATACGGCCTAAACGTGAACGTTCACGTTGATTAGTTGATTATTGTGGTAGAGAGGTACGTTTGTCGCCGGGACGGACCGGGGCAGGCTCCTCGTTTCCAGCGTACCCCACCGGACCGGACACTGCTCTCTTGCCCGCGCATACTGCAGTGTCCGGTCTTTTTTTCATGTTCAGGTTCAAGGATGGACTTCTTTGCTGGCATGACGGTCATCCTTGGTATATATATGCCATGGTGTTTGTTGCCAGAAGCGTAAATTTTTGCCGGCCGCTTCTCCCCGGATTTTGCTGAAACAAGGGTGCGTCAGGATAACCTGGCGGCAGGTCGTCAGAACCTCAAATAAAAGGAAGCGGAGAACGAACGGCGAAAGTTGGGGAAGGGGAAGATTTGGCCCTCTCCCACCAGGAGCGGGAGCCGAGTCCCTCCTGGCGCGCCAAGGCGAACGGACGGTCAGGCAGAAACCGTCGCTCTTCATCCTTCCCGCCGCTCCTGTTTTTTCACACCACAGGGGAGAAGTTTGTTCCCGGTTTTTCAGGACTGAACAGCATGGGTCGCAATTCCTCCACCACCGCGCAACTGCTTCGCTCTTTCCTCATTCTGAGCCTGACGTTGGTCCTCTTCGGGGTATCCTGCTGGTGGCTTTTGCGAACCGGGATCGGTGTCGAGCACCTGGCGCTGGGCGGTACCGATATCCACCGGCTCTCCGTGCGCCTGGAACAAGGCCTGATCCTGCGGATCGGCAGTCTGGAACTGGCGGGAGGTGAGGGCGCGACCGAAATCGGCGACTGGCAGGCGCGGTTGTCGCTTTTCGGCAAATGGGGACATCTGCTCCAGGAAGTCGATATCGCCCGGATTTCCTACGGGGGAGAGCATACGGCCGCGGTCAGCTATCGGGCGGGACGTTTTCGGGGGCGCTTCGGGCGGATTTTGGCTGAGGCTGTCCTGGCCTACCGTGACGACACCCTGCTGCTCAACCGTATTGCCCTGCGGATTCCCTCACGTCAGTTTGCGGTGAGCGGTGTCGCCTCCTATGCGGTCGCCGATGATCGCCTTCTTTTTCACGGGCGGTTTGCGCACCCCCTGGTCTCCGGGGGGCTCTGGCTCGAGCAGGAGGCCGGGCAGGTGGAGGCGGCGCTCACAACCGACCAGTTTCCCGAACTGGTGCCGGTGCTCGCCCTGTTCCCCATCGACCGGGAGGTCATCACCTGGGTGGAGGGCAACATCAGCGCCGCCGGCTACCGGATCAAAGACCTGCGCTTCCGTTTTGATCCGCGGGATATCGGGGCGTTCGGCCCGGCGAACATCAGCGGGACCGCAGTCGCCGACGCGGTGACCGTCAGGTTCGACCCGGCCCTGGAGCCGGTACGATGCGACCGGGTCCATATCTCCTATGCCGGAGACCGGTTGAGCTTTGCCTTGGACAATCCGGAGTACAGGGGGAAAAGCCTTCAAGGCAGCAGCGTGTCCATTGACAATGTCGTCGGCAGGGGCTCTGTCCTAGGCATCGATCTCATGGTCGATACGGGCAAGGATGCCATCGTCGGCCAACTCCTGGACCATTATGGGGTCAACTTCCCGGCCCGCCAGATTTCCGGGACGACCAGGGTCGATCTGCGCCTGCTCTTTACTCTTTCGGATTTTACAATGGCGGTGGGCGGGAGGATTCGGTCCGGTCCCGGCACTTGGGCGTGGCGGAATCTGACCCTGAAAACCGGCGGCGTCGATCTGCAACTGATCAACCACCGGCTGCGCGTTGTCCGGGCAGATCTGGCCATGCCGGAGAGATTCAGAGCGGAAGTCACCGGAGACATCGACACCCAGAGCCGGCACGGAGAGCTGCAGAGCGTAATCGATACCCTTGACCTGACCACGGCGGGTACAACCATCCTGGCGGCGGTGGACCTGCGGACGCGGCTTACCTTGGATTACCGCAGGGATGGCTTTCAGGTCAAGCTTCCGGAATTGCAGAGTATTTTGTTGGTCGGCCCGCAACGGGTCGATCTGGAGGTGGGCAGCCTGCGGGCGGTGACGCCCTTTGTCCCCCTGCTTCGAAAGCTGGAATTCAGGGAAGGCCGGATTGCTCTTGCCATGGTCGAGGGGGCGTCCCCGCGGTTTTCCGGTGAGATCGACATTCCTAATTCGTTTCTTTCCCTGGGCGGCCAACCGGTCAGCCAGTTCGCCTTCCAGGGTGCCGCCACCCCCCAACGGACCGAGGTTGCCCTGAATGACAACAACATCCTGGTGTCCTGGACGGACAGGCTGGCGGTCAATCTGAACGGCTATCTGCTCACCATCGATACCGGCGACTATGCCGACGACAAGGAATTTTCGACCCCGATTCCCGTGAATATTGTTGGGAGCCATTCCCTGCTGAAAGTGAAGGGGCACCAGATTGCCACCGGAACATTCGAGTTGAGTGCGGAAAACTCCGACCTGGCCTTTCGGGCGGAGCTGGAGCGGGGAACGGTCGCCTATACGTCCACGCCGGCCGGCAAGAGTTTCGTGGGCAGGAATCTTGACGCGGGTATGGTCGATAATTTCATCAAGAGCGCCGATCTGACGGGCGGCGCCATGGATGTGTACCTCAAGGGCCAGCCGGGCAATTTTGAGGGCTACCTGGAAATGAACAATATCCTCATCAAAGACACCAAGCTCCTGAACAACATCCTGGCTTTTCTCAATGCGGTTCCGGCACTGGCCACCTTTTCCTCCCCCGGTTTCGACCCGGACGGTTACCGGGTAAGGGAGGGGGTCGTTTATCTGCATTATCGGGACAGCATCCTGACCATTGATGAACTGCGTACGGACGGGGTGACCATCAATACCGAGGCGCGGGGCTGGATCAACCATGCCGACAACACCCTGGAGTTGACCATGGAACTGATTGCGCTCAAGGATTACAGCCGGATCATTGAGAAGATTCCCCTGGCCGGATATGCGATCCTGGGGGAGAACGGCAGCCTCAGCACCTCCCTCGATATCCGGGGCAGTATTGATGATCCCGAAATTACGACCAACCTTGCCAGGGAGATCCTAATGAGCCCGGTCAACATCATCAGGCGCACCCTGGAGTGGCCCTTCCGCCTTCTGGACAGTTTCGGCGCCGGGGAAAGCGAGGCCCCGGAACCGGAGTAATCCAGCTCCGGGGGTGCATGTTGAAGGGGAGGAGGGTCAGCACCCTTCAACGGCCTTCTTGTCCGATTTCAGGTGACAATCCGTACATTTGGTCGGGCCTTTCTTGCCCTGGTAGCCATCCTGATGGCAGGTCTTGCAGCGGGCATGGAAAATGTCCTTGGCCTGGCGCAATTCCTGTTTGGGCATCTGATCGTTATGGCAGGAGACGCAGCGCAGGGTGGCCGGATCGGTCACCGCGCCGATGGCTTCCGAAGTAAGGGGGGCATGGTTCTGGTCATGGTGGCAGACCCCGCACGCCATCCCCTGCGCGGTATGGGTTGCATGATTGAAACGAGCGGGTTTTTTCCCCTCCAGGATCATTTCCTCCGCCGGTTCGCCGACCGCGCCGGCAACGCCGGTTATCCCGACTCCCAGCAGGCCGATCAACGATAAGGCAAGGACGGTTCCGGTTTGGATCAACGATGTTTTCATTTTTTTTCCTCCTGTGGATTGATCGTTTCCGGGAAGCTCCGATCTGGCTCTTCCCCTGGCAATACCGTAGGCGATTTTTCTGGTCAAAAACAGGCGACATGACCCGATGTCGACCCGACATGTTGTTATATCAGTACGTTACAATCTTGCCGGGGATTGCTTGCCGGAACAGGTAAGGGCCTGGAAAGAAATAAGTGTTACAAATAGGCGCTCAGGTTTGGGTCAGATTCGGCCGGGCCGATTGAACAAAACCGCAGGCGTAGCAGCGCTACGTCGAGGATTTTGTGATTGAGGCCCGGCCGAAGATGGCCCGAA
>QZJD01000086.1 GCA_003604995.1 Desulfobulbus sp.
AACCTTTTCCTGGCCGGTGCTGACCGGGACACTTGCCTTGATGGCGCGGCCCAGGAGCAGGCGGCAGTTTTCCTTTTTGGTGATCCGGATGAAAAAGGACAGGCCGCCCTGGGAGATGTCGGTCAGCTGCCCCCGGAAACTGCTCAGGATCCGATCCTTGTTATCGACGATCTGCAGTTGGATTTTTCCTTCGACCCGGTACCGCTCATGGGTGCGACGGTCCATTCCTTTTTTCTTCATGGCCGCGTAGAGGTCGCTGGCGCGGTTGTAGTAGTCGACCAGCTTGGATTCAATGCCCGGGATTCGCTGTTCCAGGCGGGCCAGGTTCTCCCGTTTGAGCACCGAGACGGAGGTCTGTTGCTGGGCGGTCAGGGAGACGGTCCACACCGAGGCGTTGAAGAAATTTTCGCCGGCGATTTCGCCGCTGCCCAGGTTTTTCAGGAACAGCTCCTTTTCACCGCCCATGTAGGACACGCGCGCCGATCCCTGGTTGATGAAGAACAGTTCGTCGTTTTTCGCGCCCTGGCTGACGATGGTTTCCTCGGGCCGGTAGGTGCGCTCTTCCATCTCGTGGTAGAGGGAGTTGAACTCTTCGGAGGTGAGCACGGTCAGCAGCCTTGCCCATATATCCAGATGATCCTTGCTGATCGCTCCTGATTTTTCCTCCTCGATGATGTCCCCAGACTGGATGATCTCCATGAGCGCCATGGGATCGATCTCGTAGATCCTCTCCCGCAGCCGCTCGGCATTGAAAAAATCCTTTTTACGGGCACAGGCGACGACCAGGTCAAAGAGCTGTTTTTTGGCCACCTCCTTGTTGCCCATGGCCGCAAGCTGGAATATCTGTTCTTCCCGCAGGGTGAGCGGGTCCTTGGGTTTTTCAGGCGTTTTTTCTTCGGCCGCGCACTGCCTGGTCTGCGCCATCTGTATCGCGCCGGCCGCGGCGGCGCGAAGTTCATCCGCATAGGCCGGGCTGCCGGCAATGGCCTTCAGGCTCGCCGTACTCTTGTCCAGGATCTCCCAGTGGCAATCCTTGGCGATTCTGGCGGCGACGGCGGTCAGTGAGGCGGCGCCTGCCTGACGGATATCTTTATCCACCTCGCGCGAAGCGAGCTGAATCTGTTCGAGGAGCTTCTCGGCCGCCGCTGATTTCTGATTGTTGATCAGGCGAATAATAGTTTCCGGAAGCGCTCTGGTAATGGTTTGATCAAGAAGAACCTTGTGTTCGCCGCGCAGAAGGCGGTTCAGGGCATCCTGGAGGCTGGAGAGATTTTGCTGGATCAAAATATGTACCTCGGTGCAATGGTGATAACATGTACCTGAATCGCGGCAAATACAACAGATGGTTGCTGGGTTGGACGATGTCTGAGCAGAAGCCCGTCATGAAGAGAGCTGTCCTTTGCTTTAAGCAGTTCGGCTTCCTGCGGATAAAGCAAATTAAGAACAACCACCTGTTGTTACGTAGCATTGAACCGGGGGCTTGTCAAGTGTTCAGCTTGCCGGTGAAGGGGAGGCTGCGGGAATGATTATTTTATGGCACAGCAGCAGGGCGATGGCCCGGTCGATGGGCAGGCCGATGACGTTGGCGCAGGAGCCTTCGATCCGGCGCACCAGAAAGGCGCCTGCCCCTTGGATGCCGTAAGCGCCGGCCTTGTCCATGGGCTCGCCGGTGGCGACATACGCCGCCAGGAGCTCGTCCGGGGCGGCAATGAAGCTCACGCCGGTGGTGTCTGTCTCGGTATGCGCAACGCCCCGTGCCGGCGAGCAGAGACTGATGGCCGAGACCACCTGGTGGGTTCGTCCGGAAAGACGGCGGAGGATGGTCAGCGCCTCTTTTCGGTCCCTGGGTTTACCGAGGATCAATCCGTCCAGGGTGACCACGGTGTCTGCGGCAAGGATCCAGGAATCAGGATTGCGGGTCGCCACGGTTTGCGCCTTGGCTGAGGCCATTCTGTGAGCAAAGTCCGGTGGCGGCTCACCGGGCAGCGGTGTTTCATCGACCGCGGCCGGAACAACGGTAAAGCTCAGGCCCATGGTTTGCAGCATCTGCCGGCGGCGCGGCGAAGAGGAGGCAAGGATCAGCGGGGCGACGGTGGTGAAGAGCGGCTGGAGCAACATGTTACGATTCCGAGGGTTCCGGGGAACCATAATATACCCGTTCCAGAAACAGCCCGTGCGCCGGCGCCGTGGCTCCAGCCCTGCCGCGGTCGCGACTCCGGAGGATCTCGGCAAAGTCGGCCGGCGTTATCTTCCCGCAGCCGACCAGGAGGAGGGTGCCCACCAGGTTGCGGACCATATGCCGGAGAAAACCGTCGCCGGTGAATCGGAAGAACCAGGTGGATGCCGGACTGGTCTGGGGGGTGAATTCCGTCTGGCGCAAGGTCCGCACCGCACCGCGGTCATTATATCCTTTGGCGTCCCGGTCCCGGGAGCCGCTCCCTTCAAAGCTTGAAAAATCGTGGCTGCCGGCAATCAGGGCCAAGGCGCCCCTGATTGCTTCCACATCCAAGGGCCGGCTGAAATGGGCGGTGTAGAGACGTTCGGTGGGCATTTGCACCGGAGCGGTGCAGAGTGCATAGCGATAGGTCTTGCCGGTTGCGCTGTAACGGCTGTGAAACCAGGCGGGGGCATCGACCGCCTCCAGGATGCGGATGTCCGGGGGCAGCATGGAGTTGAGCCCTTTGCGCAGACCTGAGCAGGGGATGGCAGAAAGGGTGTGAAAATTGGCCACCATGCCCAGGGCATGCACGCCGGCGTCGGTCCGGCCGGCACCGTGCAGGGTTACCGGCTGGCCGGTTATCCGGGTCAGGCAGTGCTCGATGGTCTCCTGGATGGTCGGGGCTCCCTTCTGCCGTTGCCATCCGCTGTAGGCCGTACCGTCAAAAGCCAGCAGCAGTCGGATGTTGCGCTCGCTCACGGGAAGAAGGGCGCGCCCAGAAGTCCGGTGGTCTCGGCGAATCCGTGCATCAGGTTCATGTTCTGCACCGCCTGGCCGGCCGCGCCCTTGACGATGTTGTCAATGGCCGACATGACGATGACCCGGCCGGCACGACGGTCAATGGCCAGCCCGATATCGCAGAAGTTGCTGCCGCGCACATGCTGGGTCGCCGGTACCGTGCCGGGGGGGCAAAGCCGGACGAACCGCTCGTGCTGATAGGTCTTTTGATAAAGCGCGTCCAGGCTGGCGAGATCGCAGTCGGTGGTCAGCCTGGCGTACATCGTGCTGAGGATGCCGCGCGAGACAGGGAGCAGGTGCGGGGTGAAGGAGACGGTGACCGGGTTGCCGGCAAGCGCGCTCAGTTCCTGTTCGATTTCAGGGATGTGCCGATGACTGCCGCCGACCTTGTAGGGGCGGAAGCCGTCGGTTACCTCGCAGAAGAGGGTGGCCACGCTGGCGCCCCTGCCAGCGCCGGAGGTTCCGGACTTGGAGTCGATGATCAGGGTGGCGGGGTCGATGAGTCCCTCTCTGAGCAACGGAGCCAGCCCCAGGATGACCGAGGTCGGGTAGCAGCCTGGATTGGCGGTCAGTCGGCAGGTTTTGACCCGGTCACGGTACAGTTCCGGCAGGCCGTATACCGCCTCGGGCAGAAGTTCTTTGCTGGTGTGCGGTTGGTACCACTTTTCGTAGACTGCCACCTCCCGGATTCGAAAATCCGCGCTCAGGTCGACGACCTTTTTGCCGGCCTTGAGCAGGGGCGGGACGATATCCATGGCTGTTTTGTGCGGTACGGCGGTAAAAAAGAAATCCGCCAGTTCCGGCAGCTCATCCGCAGCGGGGTTGGTGCAGGTCAGTTCGACGCAGCCGCGCAGGTTGGGGTAGACCTCGGAAAGCGGTTTGCCCTCGTACTGGCGGGACGTCGCCACCGTGATTTCGATCTGCGGATGGCCGGAGAGGATCCTGGCCAGTTCCACCCCGGTGTAGCCTGATACTCCAATGATACCTACTCGTAGCATGTGTGTAATTCCTGATGAGTGTTGGGTGATAGAGTGTCTGCTTGCAAAAATCCGCCTGCATTCGTTCGACGGGGCATCCCGGTTCGCTGCGCTGCTCGTCGGTCAAATACTGCCGGTATTCTAATTTCTCGCGCCTTGCGCTCCGGGCGCACGGTCGGTCTAGACACTACGCCGTATTTTGCAAGGAGACGCTAACAGCTTTCAGAAAATAGTTTTGGCGGATGAGCCTCTTGCAAGATATTCGGGGACAGAATGATTTTCGCTTCTCTGGCGCGAAAAAAAATCAGTCCCCTGCCGTTGCGCAAAAAAATAAATCTGTTTTCCGGATAGTGCCGTCATTTTGCAAGAGGCTCGGATCATACTGAGTTTTGGTGGCGATCAAAAAAAAAGGGAATAACGAAGCGCTTCGTTATTCCCTTGCGTACCAGAAAAACTGGAACTGGATAAGGCCTGTGGGCTCCGCTGTTAACGCTTGGAGAACTGGAAGCGGGCGCGGGCGCCGCGCTGGCCGTATTTTTTCCGTTCCTTGGCGCGGGAGTCCCGGGTGAGCAGTCCCGCTCTTTTCAAAGGGGTCCGCATCTCGGTGTCCATATCCTGCAGGGCACGGGAGATGCCGTGTACCAGAGCGTCGACCTGGGCGGACTTGCCGCCGCCGGCCACCGTGGCCTTAACGTCATATTTATTGAGGGTCTCGGTGACCGAAAAGGGCTTTGCCAGTCGGGGGGCAAAAAAGATGCCGCCGAAATAGTCATCCGGGGTCTGCTTGTTAACGGATATCTGACCGCTGCCGGGGGTTATCCAGACCCGGGCCACGGCGGTCTTTCTTTTGCCGGTCGCGTAAAACGGTTCCTGTGCCATTTCGTATGAACTCCGTAAAGACTAAATATCAAGATTCTCAGGTTGCTGGGCCTTGTGGGGATGCTCGCTTCCTGTGTATACTTTCAGTTTTTTCAGCTGCTTGCGGCCGAGCTTGTTTTTGGGAAGCATGCCCCGAACGGCCATCCTGATGAGCTCTTCCGGCTTTTTGGTGAGCACTTCCGAAGCGGTCTGCTCCTTGATGCCGCCCATGTAGCCGGTATGTCGGTAATATTTTTTCTCATCCCACTTCTTGCCGGTGAGATGGATTTTTTCCGCATTGACCACGACGATGAAATCGCCGTTATCCTGGAAGTTGCAGAAGGTCGGTTTGTGTTTGCCGCGCAGCCGGTTGGCAATCTCGGAGGCAAAGCGTCCCAGGGTCTTGCCGTCTGCGTCAGCCACATACCACTTGCGGTCGATCTCATTCACGGGCGTATAATACGTTTTCATCGCAGGGCCTCAAAAGGTTATGAAAAAAAGGTTCGTGCCGTGGCCGAACCTTTTCGAATTCTTGGAGCGGGAAACGAGATTCGAACTCGCGACTTCAACCTTGGCAAGGTTGCACTCTACCACTGAGTTATTCCCGCGGATCAATTGCGCAAACAGCTACTAATAAAACCAGTTTGGTGGTCAATTGTCAACAAAAAATTGTTTCTATTTTTCTGGGCAAGAGAAGAAAAATGCTCACCTGGTAAATCAAGTCACGGGGCATCCGCCTCTGTGATTTCAATCGCATGCAAAGCTTGCCAGGGTCGGTTCCGCCATTTTGCGGGGTCATCAAAATTGAGGGGTCAAGGGAGAAATGTTGCTAATATCGGTGAAGAAGAATATGATGATAGTAATATCATTGGGTAATTTTTTCAGCCCCGACAATCCGGGGCGCAATGGCGGGAGGAAGCGGTGGCGGCTAAAGGGATGCGGAAAGGGGAGATAAGTCGGAAAACCAGGGAAACCGATATCAAGCTGCAACTGAACATTGACGGCAGCGGCCAGGCTCGAATCGCCACCGGGGTGGGATTCATGGATCATATGCTCACTCTTTTCGCGGTGCATGGTTTTTTTGACCTGACCATTACCGCCCAGGGCGACACCCAGGTGGACGACCATCATACCGTGGAAGACCTCGGAATCTGTCTGGGCCAGGCCATGAAGCAGGCCGTCGGCAATATGGCCGGCATGAGCCGCTACGGATTCAGTTATGTCCCCATGGATGAAGCCCTGGTACGAGTCTGCGTCGATTTCGCCAACCGTCCTTTTCTTCAGTACAACGTAACTCTTGCCGACCACAAGGTGGGGAGCTTCGACACGGCCCTGGCCAAGGAATTTCTGCGGGCCTTTGTGCTGCACTGCGGGGCGACCCTGCATGTGGACCAGCTTCATGGCGAAAATACCCATCATATCATCGAGGCGGCGTTCAAGGCCTTGGGCCGGGCCGTTTCCATCGCGGTGAGCCCGGATCCCCGTGTGCGGGGAGCCTTGTCTTCCAAGGGGCTCTTGTGACGTGATGGAAAAAACGGCGCAAGAACATGGAATCAAGAATACGACAGGAGGTTGATGTGATGAATGGGCTGCGGACGGCGGTGATTTTTTTCTTCTGTGGTGTACTGCTTTTTTCTTCTGGTTGTGGGCTGATGAAGAGGAAACCGGCGGAGACCGCCTCGACAGCCGCGGGCCAGGTGACCTGCATCGGCGTGTTGCCGGCTGTCCCGGAGGTGGTTGCGGGGGGTGCTGCTGAAAAGACCAGGGCGGCCGATCTGCGACAGGGCGCTGAGGTCATGGACAACCTGCTGCGGCAGGAATTGCAGGGCCGCCCCGACGTTCGCCTTGTCGGCCTGGATCTCCTCTCGGGCCTGGCATTGACCGGCGGCGAAGATTCTCGGGAGATGGCCCGTCTGGTGGGAGAGCGCATCGGCTGCAACGCCATTCTGGAGACCACGGTTTCCCGTTTTGAAGAAAGGGAGGGCGGGGAGTACTCCGTGGAACAGCCGTCCGCCGTCGCCTTTGATATGCGTCTTTATGCCGCCGACAGCGGAGCCGTCCTCTGGTCAGCCACCTTTGATGAACGGCAAAAGACCCTCTCTGAAAATCTCTATGAGTTGAAGAAGTTCAGATCCCGCGGCTTTCGCTGGGTGACCGCCGAAGGCCTCATGCTGGAAGGAGTGCGGGCCAAGTTCGCCGGCAGCCCGTATTTCAGCGCGGACAACACCGCGCCCTGATCGGATAATCAGGGAGCCTGGCGCGGACCAGGGCGTCCTCTTGTTTTTTTTTCCATGAAAAGTCCTCTGTCCCCGGAGGTCAACCGGCGCATCGGCCAGGCCATGCATGCCTACGGGATGCTGGCCGACGGCGACCGGGTACTGGTCGCCGTCTCGGGCGGGATGGATTCGCTGGTGCTGGCCTGGTTGCTCGCGTTCTGGCGCAGCAAGGCCCCCATCGATTATTTTCTTCAGGCCCTGCATATCGACATGCAGCCGTCCCCGGACGGTCCCGGTCCAGCCGCCCTGCTCGTGCAGGAACGATTAACCGGCCTGGGTATTCCGTTCCGGATCATTCCGGCCGCCTGGCGGCCGGATCCCGGTTTTGCCGCGTCTGATAAGGGCGGTCAAGATATCTGTTTCACCTGCGCCCGCAACCGCCGCAAGCAGCTTTTTGATTTCGCCGCCGCCGGTGTTTTCAATAAGCTTGCCTTGGGCCATCACCGCGACGACATCATCGAAACCTTTTTCCTCAATATCTGTTATGCCGGGAACATCAGCACCATGGTGCCCCGGCAGGATCTGTTCGCCGGCACCCTTGCCCTGATCCGCCCCCTGGCCTATCTGGACAAGGAGGAGATTCGCTCCCTTGCCGACACCCTTGGAATCCTGCCGGTCAGGACGGTCTGTCCCCTGGGCGAGCAGACCAGGCGCCGGGAGGTACGTGAGGCCCTGGCGGATCTGTACCAAAGGATTCCCGGGGCGAGACGCCGCATTTTCTCCGCCCTGGGCAATGTCCGCCATGGCTATCTGCTCCGGCAGACGGCGGAAAGCGGTTCCCCGGTGGAGGAATAGGTGCGGACCGGGCACGAATGTCTGGCATGTTTCCGGCAACAGGCGCTCAACACGGCCGAAATGGCCGGCGCCGATGAGGCGGTACGGGCCAGGGTCGTGGCCGGTATCGAGAGACTGTTGCCGGAATTGGACTCGAACCTCTCGCCGCCGGAGAACGCCGTGGCCGTGTACGCCAGAATTGCGGAGATCACCGGCGTAGCGGATCCCTTTGCCGGGGTCAAGGCCGCGAGCAGCCGATTCGCCCTGGAACTCCGGGACGAGGTGCGCGCCAGGATTGAGGCGTCCCCTGATCCCCTGTATGCGGCAGCCCGGTATGCCATCGCCGCAAATATTATTGATTACGGCACACGGCGGAAGTTTGACGCCCTGCATGCCCTGCGGACCTGCCTGGACCGGCCCCTGGTCCTCGACGAGTATGACCGCTTCCGGGCGGCGGTTGCCGGTGCCGCCGGCCGCGAAGTGCTGTATCTGGCCGACAACTGCGGCGAGCTCGTTTTTGACGGACTCTTCTGTGAACAGCTTCTGAAGTTGGGCTGCCGGGTGACCCTGGCGGTCAGGGGGATGACGATATTGAACGACGCGACCCTGCCCGACGTTCGGGCCTGCGGCCTTGACGAGCACTGGCCGGTGATGAGCAACGGCACCGGCTGTCCCGGGACGCCGCTGGCCTCGTGCAGCGAGGAGTTCCGTCGGGCCTTTGCCCGGGCCGGGATGATCGTCAGCAAGGGACAGGGAAACTTTGAGACCCTGGCCGATACCGCCGGCCCGATTTTTTTTCTGCTCACCGTCAAGTGCCCGGTGGTCGCCCGGCGGATCGGCGGGGAATGCGGACTCGGTCCGGACAGGTTGGCCGGCCGGGGCGAGATGATTCTGATCAAAGGTAAGGAGTGAAGATGCTGCCGCCGAGAATCGCAGAAATTTTACGCACCAAACCCGTTGCTACCCGGCTCGCCGCTTTCGGCTGGATAAGGACCCGGCGTGACTCCGGGGCGGTATCGTTTCTCGAACTGAGCGACGGTTCCTGCCTGGCCAACCTGCAAGTGGTGGCCGGGCCGGGGCTCGACAAATTCGACGATCTGCGCCGGGCGCTGACCACCGGGGCGTCGGTCCGGGTCCTCGGCACGCTGGTCCCTTCGCCCGCCAAGGGGCAGGAGGTGGAGCTCCAGGCGGAGGAGATCGAAATTCTCGGCACGGCCGACCCGGAGACGTACCCGCTGCAGAAAAAACGGCACAGCTTCGAGTTTCTGCGCACCATCCCGCAGCTGCGGCCGCGCACCAATGCCCTGGCCGCGGTGGCCAGGGTGCGCAGCAGGCTGAACTGCGCCGTGCACCGGTTTTTCGAGGAACGGGGTTTTTTTCAGGTGCACACCCCGATCATCACCACCAGTGACTGCGAGGGGGCGGGGGAGATGTTCACGGTCACCGCCCTGCCGCCTTCGGAACTTGCCATGGCCGATGGTTTTGCCCGTGATTTTTTCGGTCGGCGGGCGGGACTCACGGTGAGCGGGCAGTTGCAGGCCGAGATTTATGCCATGGCCCTGGGCCGGGTCTATACCTTCGGTCCTACCTTCCGGGCGGAGAATTCCAATACCAGCCGCCATCTGGCCGAGTTCTGGATGGTGGAGCCGGAAATGGCCTTCTGCGACCTGCAAGGCGACATGGCGATCGCCGAAGAACTGATCCGTTTTCTGGTGGACGAGGTGCAGCAGGCCTGCGCCCCCGAGATCGAGCTGTTTGCCCGATTCGTCGATGCGGAGCTGCCGGCCCGGCTGAGCCGGATCACCGGTCGGCCCTTTGCCCGCCTGTCCTATACCGAGGCGGTGGAGAAGCTGCTCGCCTCGGGGGAGCAATTCGAGTTCCCGGTGACCTGGGGCATGGATCTGCAATCGGAGCACGAACGCTATCTGAGCGAAAAGATCGTCGGCGGGCCGGTGATCGTCCATGACTATCCCGAGGCGATCAAGCCCTTCTACATGCGGGTGAACAACGACAACCGGACGGTGGCGGCCATGGACATCCTGATGCCCGGCATCGGCGAGCTGGTCGGCGGCAGCCAGCGGGAGGAGCGCTATGAGGTGCTTGCGCAGCGCATGGCCCAGGCCGGACTCAAGGAGGAGGACTACGGCTGGTACCTGGATCTGCGGCGCTACGGCAGCGTGCCCCATGCCGGCTTCGGCCTGGGCTTTGAACGGCTGGTGCAGCTGGTTACCGGGATGCCCAATATCCGCGAGGCCATCCCCTTCCCGCGCACTCCGGGCTCTGCGCCGTGCTGAGAAGTCGTCCCTTGCCCGGCCCTGCGCACACCCTCACCCGGTGAGCGAAGGTAAAGAGGCTCCCTTTCCCGCCGGAGGTAAGCGACCGAAGGGAGACTCTGGGAGGGCGGGGTGAGGGAGAAGTTCAAGCGGGTAAACGATGCAATGCAACGGGTATTTGCATTTTGCCGGGGAAGATGATTTTCTTTGTATATGAACCCTGCGGTAAGGGCCGCGGGACAACAAACACAACGTTCAATAACAGGGAGGGCATGATGAAGCAAGGATGGTCCGTCCTGGATGTATGTACTGCTGCTGGTGCTGGTCGCGAACCTCGCCGGCTGCGGGGGGGGGGTAAACAATCCTCGGTAGAAAGCAAACTGGTGGACGGCAAGGGGCAGCCCGTGGCCGGGGTAAAGATAGTCGCGGTGCAGGTGCAGCCCATCAAGGGCTATGAGCAGTTTGAGACGGTGACCAAGGCAGATGGCGCATTTCGGCTGGAAGGGCTCTTCCCGTCATCCGCCTACTTGCTAAAACCCTGGTCGGACAAGTGGAACTGCGAGACGGAGGTTAGCGTAGCCAGCGCTCTGCAGGGCGAGACCGCGGTGTTGCCGGAGCCCATGACCATTCGTTTCACTGTGTCTTCTGATGGGGTGATCACCGACGGTACAACTGGTCTGGAATGGGTGGTGGGGCCGGATGAAGATACCGACTATGTAAAGGCCCAACAGTGGGTGGCCGCTTGCGCCGTGAACGGCGGCAAGTGGCGGATGCCGACCCAGGCGGAGTTGAAGGGGTTGTACCAGAAGGGTGTGGGGAAATACAACCTGGCCCCTTCCTTCAAGATTACTGACTCGTGGGTATGGGTCGAGTCCGAGAATTCGTCGAGGGCGAGTGCCTTCGATTACCGCCACTACTATGAGGCGAGCCCGCCTGGTGGGGCCTCGGAGGGTCTCCGGGCATTTGGAGTGCGGCTTCGTCCAAGATGATGATAGAGTTTCTTTTCAACTTGAAAGTCTGGGCGTGCCCCGGCTGGCATTCGCGGGTGGCCGTTGCGGTCGGTTCGGTGTGTTCGGTGTTGACAGAATCGCCTCCTGGTGTATATTTATTGTATATACAATAGCCGGAGGTTTGCAATGATTCAGACAGGAACACGGAAGGCGCCCATCAATATCAGAGCACTGGACACGCAACGCAGCCTGATCGACAGAGCGGCGGCCATCCAGAACAAGACCAGATCGGAATTCATGCTGGATGCGGCATGCCGTGAGGCAGAGAATACCCTGCTTGACCAGCGGCTGTTTTTTGTCAGCGAAAAGGAGTTCGGGGAATTCGAAAAGGCTCTGGGCACCCCGCTCGCGGACAATGAACCCGTAAGGAGGCTGCTGGCGAGCAAGGCCCCATGGGAAAAATAACCGCGCCGGTCCTGATTGGACCCGGCCACATTCTGGCCGGGTTTGACTGCGATGTCCCCGTGCTCAATGACTGGCTGCGGCGGCTCGCCCTGAAAAACGAAGAAATCGGTGCCTCCAGGACCTTTGTCGTCTGCAGCGAGGGGCAAGTAATCGGCTATTACGCGTTGGCTGCCGGCAGCGTCCATCGTCGGGAAGCTCCCGGAAGAATACGGCGGGGGATGCCTGAGCCTGTTCCGGTCATGGTCCTGGGAAGGCTGGCCGTGGATAGCCGCTGGCAAGGACAGGGAATCGGCCGGGGCCTGCTGAAAGATGCGGTGGCAAGAACCCTTTTGGCGGCAAACCATGCGGGGATGCGGGCATTGGTCGTCCATGCCCTTTCCGATGCGGCGAGATCGTTTTATCTGCGGCACGGCTTTCAGGAATCTCCCCTGAACCGGCTTACGCTCATGCTGCCGTTAGCCTGAGCGAGCCCGCGGGACCCCGCCGCAGGCTCGCTTTTTTTTTTTACACCCCTTGACGAACTTGATGAACTATTTATGACCCATGTCACCGGCGACACTGCTGGCCTCAAGCCGCATCAACTCAAGGAGCTGGAGCGCCTGGCCCGAAAACGGGTTTTCCCGGAGGAGGTCATCAGCCGGGACCTGGCCCGTTCCCTGTGCGGACTCTCCACGGACCTCAACCGGCAGCTCGGTCTGCTCATCCACCGTTCCGGCGAGGTGGAAACGGTCATCGTCGGCGACCACGACCGGATCGTCATTCCGCCGCTTTCCACGCTGCGTACCGCCGGCGGCCGCTTGCGCGGCCTGCGCTGCGTGCATACCACCTTCGGCCGGGCCGGGATCACCGACGAGGATGTCATGGACATGGCCTGCCTGCGCCTGGACCTGATGTCGGCCTTGACCATGGCCGACGGCCTGCCGCATCTGCTTCATACCGCTCATCTGCTGCCGGAAGCCGTGGACGGCCGGGACTGGAGCGAACTGGCGCCCGCGCATCCGGCGGCCCAGGCCCAGTCCTGCCTGGCCCTGATCGAGTCGCTGGAGGAAGAGTTTGTCCGGGCCCGGCCGCTAAAAGCGGTGGACCAGGGCCAGGACCGGGCGATTCTAATCAGCGTTGCCACCGGTTCTCCCGGGGAGACCGCCGAATCCCTGGCCGAGCTCGCGGAACTGGCGCGATCCGCGGGGGTCCAGGTTCTGGACCGGGTGAGCCAGCGGCGCAAAACGGTCAACCCCCGGTTTTTGCTGGGCAAGGGCAAACTGATGGAAATCATGCTGCGCAGTCTTCGCCTGGGGGCCAATCTGCTGATTTTCGACCAGGAACTCACCCCCTCCCAGATCCGCACGGTCACCGAACACACCGACCTGCGGGTCATCGACCGGACCCAGCTGATCCTGGACATCTTTGCCAGCCGGGCCCTGTCCCGGGAGGGCAAGCTGCAGATCGAGATGGCCCAGCTCAAGTATCTGTTGCCGCGCCTCTCCAGCCGTGATGACGCCCTGTCGCGCCTCACCGGCGGCATCGGCGCCCGGGGGCCGGGCGAGACAAAGCTGGAGATCGACCGCCGCCGGATCAACGACCGCATCACCCGCCTGGCCAAGGACCTGAAGACCGTGGGAGAAGAGCGGTTCCACCGCAGGTCCCGGCGGCGCAAACGGGACGTGCCGGTGATTTCCCTGGTGGGCTACACCAACGCCGGTAAATCGACCCTGCTCAATACCCTGACCCGCAGCCGGATCAAGGCCGAGGATTTGCTTTTCGCCACCCTGGATCCCACCAGCCGCAGGCTCCGCTTCCCCAAGGACATGGAGGTGATCATCACCGATACCGTGGGGTTTATCCGCAACCTGCCTGCCGACCTGCTCAAGGCATTTGCCTCGACCCTGGAGGAACTGCACGAGGCGGATCTGCTGGTCCATGTCATCGATGTCGCCAATCCGGCTCATGCGGAGCAGGAAGAGGTCGTGGACGGCCTGCTGCGGCAGTTGGAACTGGAGAATATTCCCTGCCTGCGGGTCTTCAACAAGATCGATCTGCTGGATGAGGAAATCCGGGAGCGGGTGGCCCGGAGGGATGGCGTGGCGGTGAGCGCCCTGGATGAGACGACGCTTGCGCCCTTTCTGGAGCGGGCCCAGGCCATCCTGCAGAGGGCAGTGGGGGTCGGCGCTCAGGCGGAGAGGGATCCGGCGGCGGGCAGCGGCAATGGGCCGCTCAGAACTTGAGGTAAAAACCCAGCTCTTTTTCGTAGGCCTGGCGCTCGATGAAGCGGCAGCCGATCATGTTGCCCTGGACCGATTGGACAACGACTTCCTTGCTCAGGCGGGTTTGTTTCTTGTCGTCCAGGGCGAAATTTAGAAGCAGGGTATAGCCCTTTTCAACGGTGTGCATGCCGGGAATGGTGATGCCGACCCCGCTCACCGAAACATCCTTCACTACTATTTCGCCGCCCATGCCCGGCGGATTAATGGATTTGAAGGTGCCGGGCAGTTCGGTTTCCTTGCGGTAGTGCTGACGAAAATCGAGGTGGACCGTGAAGACTGTTTCGCAGGGGCAGCGGACCTTCAGGTAGTGGGACTTGTTGCGGAACGCCCCCACGGCTGCGTTCTTTGCCGCTTTGCAGGCGGGACAGATTATGGTGACCGTATCGTTGGCCCGGACAAAGGCCTTGACAATGATTTCCATGGGTCAGTCGTAAATGATGCAGGTATACTGGCCCAGGAGGGCCTCGGTGGCTGGATCGAGACGGGAGGCCACCTCGTGGATCTGGTATTCGTGGTGGCAGCCCGTACATTGCAGCCTGACCTGTCGGCAACGGCGGACGATTTCCAGCTTTTTCCCGCATTTTTCGCAGGTTATGATCTGTTCGGCCTGCTGCACCTGCCTATCCTATGAGCTGCGCCCGGGTGAAGATGGAGGCCAGAGGGTAGCCCCGGGCCGCCAGGTTTTCGGCCCCGCCCTCCTGGCGGTCGACAATGGTGGCCACCAGGCCGACCCGAAACCCTTCCGCTTCCACCCGGTCGATCACCTTGATCAGGGTGCCGCCGGTGGTGACCACGTCTTCGACGACGGCCACCAGGTCGCCGGGTTGCAGGTTGCTCTTGCCCTCAATGTAGTTGCCCGTGCCGTGCCCCTTGGACTCCTTGCGGACGATGAAGGCCGGTATCGGATCCTTTTCCAGGTAGCTGACAATGGAAACGGCGGTCACCAGAGGATCGGCGCCCAGGGTCATCCCGCCCACCCCCATGATCTTTTCGTGGTGCGCCCGGATGAGCCGATAGAGCTGGCGACCGCAGAGATAGGCCCCCTGGGCGGACAGGGTGGTCTGCTTGCCGTCCACGTAAAAATCCGAGGTCTTGCCGGAGGTCAGGGTGAAAACCCCCTGGCGGTATGATTTGCTGAGGAGCAGTTCCTTGAGTTGGGCGCGTTCATCCATGATATTGTTCCACAAGTTGAAGTCGTTATTTAAGGATACATGCTTTTTGGGGAAGAGCAAAGCGAATTCTGCACTGAAAGGACGCTGTTTTCTTTGTCATTCCCGATACTCTTGTGCTACGATAGCGGAAAATTTCCGGACGGGGTGAACCCCGCTGAAAAAGATTTACCTGTTTTTGGGTGAAATACATGTGTGGAATTATAGGATATACCGGCCCGCGCCGGGTGGTGCCGGTCCTGTTGGAAGGACTGCGCAAACTCGAATACCGGGGCTATGATTCCGCGGGGCTGGTCTATTTTCTTGACGGCGGTCTGGTCAAACACCGCGCGCCCGGCAAGCTGGAAAAACTTGCCGCCGTGGTGGATGAGCAGATCGGCGTGGCCAGCTTTTGCGGCCTTGGCCATACCCGCTGGGCCACCCACGGGATTCCCTCCCTGGACAATGCCCACCCCCACAGTGATTGCAGTGGAAATCTGGTGGTGGTCCATAACGGGATCATTGAAAATTACAGTACCCTGCGCCAGGAACTCCGAGCGCGTGGCCACCGCTTCACCTCCGAGACCGATACCGAGGTCCTGGCCCATCTCATCGAGGAGTATCTGACCGACGACCTGCCCGCCGCTGTCCGCGCGGCCCTGGCCCGGGTGGACGGCTCCTATGCCGTCGGCGTCCTCTGGGCCGGCGCGCCCAAAACCCTGGTGGCGGCGCGCAATCACAGCCCGCTGGTCCTCGGGGTCGACGCGGAGGCGAGCTATATGGCCTCCGACATCCCGGCGCTCCTGCCCTACACCAATCAGGTGATCTTCCTTGATGACCGGGAAATGGCCGTGCTGACCCCCGGCGTCATCACCTACCAGAGCGTTGACGACGGCCGGTCCCTCAGAAAGCAGGTGACCACCATCGAATGGAATGCGGCCATGGCCGAGAAGTCGGGCTTCAGGCATTTCATGCTCAAGGAGATCTTTGAACAGCCCCAGGCGATCATCAACACGGTGAGCGGCCGGATCGTCCCGGACACCGGCCGGATCGATCTGCCGGAGATCGGACTCGCCGACGAGGTCCTGGCCGGGATCGAGCGCATTGCCCTGGTTGCCTGCGGCACCTCCTGGCACGCCGCCCTGGTCGCCAAGTACTGGCTCGAGAAATGGGCCGCCATTCCGGTGGATGTGGACATTGCCTCGGAATTTCGTTATCGACGCCTGCTGATCAACGAGAGGGTGCTGGTCATCGCCATCTCGCAGTCCGGCGAAACCGCCGATACCCTGGCCTCCATCCGTCTGGCCTCCGCCCTGGGCGCGCGGGTCCTGACCATCTGCAACGTGGTCGGTTCCACCATGACCCGGGAGGCGGACGGGGTGATTTACACCCATGCCGGCCCTGAGATCGGGGTCGCGTCCACCAAGGCCTTTACCAGCCAGCTGGCCGCCCTGTTTCTGTTCACCCTTCACCTGGCGCGGGTCAGGGATGCGGCCCCAGCCGAGCAGCTGGCAGAGCTGGGCCAGGCCCTCATCGACGTGGCCCGGGTCATTGAGCGGGAACTCCCGCTGTTGCAGACGCGGATTCAGGTGCTGGTCGAGCGCTATTACGACAGCCGCGATTTTCTCTTTGTCGGCCGGGGACTCAACTTTCCCATTGCCCTGGAAGGCGCCCTCAAGCTCAAGGAGATTTCCTACATCCATGCCGAAGGCTACGCTGCCGGCGAATTGAAGCACGGTCCCATCGCCCTGATCGACAAGGAAATGCCGGTTATGGCCCTGGTGCCAAGGGACAGCGTCTACCGCAAGAGCATCTCCAACGTGGAGGAGATCAAGGCCCGGCAGGGCAGGCTGCTTCTGGTCGGTACCCAGGGTGACGGCCATCTTTCCTCCCTGACCGACGATGTTCTCTATCTGCCGGAGGTGCATGAGGAACTCAATCCCCTTCTGTACACGATCCCGGCCCAGCTGATCGCCTACGAAATCGCCAACCGCCGCGGCTGTGATGTGGATCAGCCCCGCAATCTGGCGAAAAGCGTGACCGTGGAATAGGGCAATGCGGATCGGCCTGGAACAGCTGGCGGCGAATCCGCCCGCCGCGTTGAAGGAACGGCGTCTGGCCCTGCTTTGCAACCAGGCCTCCACCGACCGCAATTTTCGCCACAGTCGGGACCTCGTCCGGAGTGCGTTTCCGGGAAAGCTCGTCTGCCTTTTCTCGCCCCAGCACGGCTTTTTCAGCGAGAAGCAGGACAATATGATCGAGTCCGGCCACAGTGTCGATCCGGTTTCTGGCCTGCCGGTCTATTCCCTGTATGCCGAACGCCGCAGGCCCGAGCCGGAGATGTTCGCGGATTTCGACGTGCTGCTGGTGGATCTCATCGACGTGGGCACCCGGGTCTACACCTTTGTCTGGACCGTGGTCCACTGTCTTGAGACCGCGGCGCAGACGGGTCGGAAGGTGGTGATTCTCGACCGTCCCAACCCCATCGGCGACCAGGTGGAAGGCAACCTGCTCAAGCCCGCCTGGTCCTCCTTTGTCGGGCTGCATCCGCTGCCCATGCGCCACGGCCTGAGCCTTGGCGAACTCGCCCTGCTCTGCAACCGGGAGATGGGGATCAACGCCGACCTGGCGGTGATACCCTGCGAGGGCTGGCAACCGGATCGTCTCCTAACCGAAGACCTGTTCCCCTGGGTCTTTCCCTCGCCGAACATGCCGAGCCTGGCTGCGGCCCTGGTCTATCCCGGCCAGGTGCTCTGGGAAGGGACCAATGTGTCGGAGGGGCGGGGGACGACCCTGCCGTTTCTCCTCTGCGGCGCACCCTATCTGCGCCACCGGGAGGTGGAGGCGTATCTGGCCCGGACGCCGCTGCCCGGCTGCGTGCTCCGACCGCTGGTCTTTGAACCCACCTCCGGCAAGTGGAGCGGTCGGGTCTGCAACGGGTTTCAGTTCCATGTGACCGATCCGCGCACCTTCCGGCCGTATCGGACCAGCCTTGCTCTGTATCAGGCCCTGTATCATCTGTATCCGGGCCGGTTTGCGTACAAAGAGCCGCCCTACGAGTATGAATATGAGCGACTCCCCATGGATCTGATCCTCGGCGACCGGGAGGTGCGCCTGGCCCTGGAGGCGGGTACGGAAATTCCGGAGCTGGAGTGTTCCTGGCGGGAAGACCTGGCCGGTTTTGCCGAGCGGGCCCGCGGAGTTTTCCTTTACGACCGAAAATGAATCGGCTATGGTCCGACTGGTCGGCGCAGAGCCCGGACCCAAGAAAGGAGGCACATGAAGAAATCATTTACTCTGGCGGAACTGGCGGAGTTGATCGGCGGCCGGGTGGTCGGCGACGCCGCTCTGCGGGTCAGCGGCCTGAACAGCCTGGAGCTGGCGGGTGAAGAGGAAATCACCTTTCTGGCCAGCGCCAAAATGGGCGAGTATCTTGCCGCCAGCCGGGCCGCCGCCTGCATCGTGCCGGAGAGGTTTACCGCGCAGATCCCCGCCATCCAGGTCCCTGATCCCGAATATGCCGCCACCGTGGTGCACCGCCATTTTCTGGCCCGGCCCTTTCAGGCTGGCGGCGTGCATCCGAGCGCCCAGTTGGGCAGCGGCTGCACCATCCCGTCTGAGGTGACCATCGGCCCTCTGGTCTGCATCGGCGACCGGGTCAGGATCGGCAGCCGGGTTACGGTCGGCCCGGGCACGGTGATCGGCGATGACGCGGTGATCGGCGACGACACGGTGCTGCACGCCAATGTCACCCTCTATGCGGGCACGGTGCTCGGCCAGCGGGTGATCATCCATTCCGGCGCGGTGCTCGGCGCCGACGGCTTCGGCTATGCCACGGATCGGGCCACCGGCGAGCACCTGAAGAAACCGCAGGTGGGCTCCGTCCAGATCGACGACGACGTGGAGATCGGGGCCAATTCCTGCGTGGATCGGGGGGCCTTCGGCCCGACCCGGGTCCGGCGTGGCGCCAAGATCGACAACCTGGTCATGGTCGCCCATAACGTGGAGATCGGCGAGAACACCATCCTGGTCGCCCATGTCGGCATCGCCGGCAGCACCACCCTGGGCAAAAACGTCATGATCGGCGGCATGACCGCGATCAAGGGGCACCTGCACATCGGGGACGGGGTCATGGCGGCGGCGATGAGCGGCATCCACGGCAATCTGGCCGCCGGTTCGGTGGTCGGCGGCGCACCGGCCTTTGAGATCAAGAAATGGAGCAGGGCCACCGCCGCCTATGCCCGGCTGCCGGAAATGGTCAAGGAACTGCGGCAACTGCGCCGGGAGATGGACCGGTTGCGCCGGGCGGCGCCCGGTGCGGGCGCAGCGAACGAGAACGAGGAGGAACAAGCGGAATGAGCGAAAACGCTGCACAGGCTTCCATGGACATCAAGGATATTCTGGCGATCCTGCCCCACCGTTATCCCTTTGTCATGGTGGACCGGATTCTGGAGATCGAGGAAGGCAAGCACATCATCGGCCTGAAAAACGTCACCATCAATGAGCCCTTTTTCCAGGGCCATTTCCCGGGCGAGCCGGTGATGCCCGGCGTTCTGATCCTGGAAGGTATGGCCCAGGTCGGCGCCCTGCTGGCGTACCGTTCCCTGCCCGAGGCCATCGGCACCAAGCTGGTCTATTTCGCCGGCCTGGACGGGGTCCGCTTCCGCAAGGTCGTCCGGCCGGGCGACCAGGTGATCTTTCGCCTGGAAATCATCAAGTTGAAGGCGAAGCTCAGCAAGATGAGCGGCAAGGCCTATGTGGACGACCAGCTGGTCGCGGAAGCCGAACTGATGGCCTCCTTCGTCTGAGACCGGCATCCGTCGAACCATTTATCATTCAACCCCAGCACAGGAATCAGTATGGCCATACATCCCACGGCGGTGATCGATCCGCAGGCAATTATTCATGAAACCGCGGAAATCGGTCCGTACACCGTCATCGAGGGTAAGGTGAGCATCGGCGCCGACACGGTTGTTTCCTCCCACGCCCATATCTCCGGCCCCACGGTCATCGGCGCGCGCAACCGCATCGGCTCCTTCACCTCCATCGGCGCGCCGCCCCAGGACATCCACTACGCTGGCGAACCCACCGAGCTGATCATCGGCGACGACAACCTGATCCGCGAGTACGCCTCCCTCCACCGGGGCACCGTGGCCGGTAAGGGCAGGACGGTAATCGGCAACAACAACATGTTCATGGCCTACACCCACGTGGCCCACGACTGCGTGGTCGGCAACCGAACGATCATGGCCAACGTGGCCACCCTGGCCGGCCATGTCGAGATCGGCGACCATGTCAGCCTGGGCGGCCTGGTGGCGGTGCACCAGTACTGCCGGATCGGCGCACACACCTACGTGGGCGGTCTGTCCGGGATCAGCCTGGACGTGCCGCCCTTCGTGATTATCGCCGGCACCCGCAACCGGATGCGGATCAGCGGCATTAACAAGATCGGCATGCGCCGCAGCGGCATGAGCCGGGAGAACATAAACAAGCTGGAGGAGGCCTTCCGGATCATCTTCCGCTCGCCGAACCTGCTCTTGAACGATGCCCTGGCCAAGGTCAAGGAGGAGATCCCCGACTGCCCGGAGGTCGATCTGCTGGTGGAGTTTTTCCAGAGCTCCAAGCGCGGCGTGGTCAAGCGGACCGTGGAAGACTGAGCCAGATGAACGACCCCATCGGTCTCATCGCCGGCGGCGGCCAGTTTCCTCTCCTTTTTGCGGAGGCGGCGAGGGAGAGAGGCCGCCGGGTGGTCGCGGTCGGCCACCTGAACGAATCCGCGCCCGAGCTGGCCGAGGCGGTGGATGCCCTGTGCTGGGTCAAGCTCGGGCAGCTGGGGCGGATTATCAGCTTCTTCAAGCAGCACGGGGTGTCTGAGGCGGTCTTTGCCGGCACGATCACCAAGACCCGCATCTTTCAGGATGTTTTTCCCGACCTAAAGGGCCTCACCCTGTGGAACAAGATCGATGTCCGCCAGGATGACGCCATTCTGAGGGCCGTGGCCGGTGTTCTGGAGGGGGAGGGGATAAACATCCTTGCCTCCACCTGCTATCTTGATCACCTTTTTTTCCCCAGGGGGATCCTCAGCAAAAAGAAGCCCACACCCGAACAGTGGGAAGATATCCGTTTCGGCTGGCGCATGGCCCGCGAAGTCGGCCGTCTCGACATCGGCCAGTGCGTAGTGGTGCGGGAACGGGCGGTCATGGCCGTGGAGGCTATCGAGGGGACCGATGCGACCATCCGCCGTGGGGGGGAACTGGCCCGCTCCGGCGCGGTGGTGGTCAAGCTGAAGAAGCCGGGCCAGGATTTCCGTTTCGACCTGCCGGCCACCGGGGCCCGGACGGTGGAGACCCTCGCCGAGGTCCGGGGTGGCGTTCTGGCGGTCGAAGCCGGCCAGTCTCTGCTCTTCGACCGGGAAGCAATGGTCGCGGTTGCCAACCGCGCCGGCATCGTGGTGGTCGGTCTGGTGGAAAACGAGGCGGGGGAATTGGAAGTGTAGTTTATCAAGTTTGTCAAGTTCATCAAGTTCATCAAGTTTATCAAGTTCGTCAAGTACGGCAAGTCGGCTGGCCTGTGCTCGCGCGGCGGGAGGATCAAAGACCGCCGCTTTTGCACCTGCATGGTAGAGCTCCACTGATGCGTTTGAGCTGATTCAGGCCAGCCCCTTCTCCCCTTACCCTTCTTGTTACCATTCGGTGACAAAATGTTTTTCCCGGTGTTACCTGCTGGTATCTTTTCAACGTCACGGACGATGATGATTAAGCTGATCTCCAGTGATTAGCAGTGGTTACGGTTATGGCACGGTTTTTGTAAGTGTTGCTCAGTGGGGCACCGGTCTTGACTTCGCTGCTTGAGAAAAAATATACTGTAAGGGCATGATGCCTTTTTTCTCCCGATATGCGTTCCGCATGGAGCAGGCATGAATTTCACCTCCTTTCTGGCCAACAAGTGTTTTGAGTTTCTTCTCCACTGTGACGGGGAGAGCGATCGGAAATACCAGAGGTCCTCCCCTGAGCAGCCTGTTCATCCTCCCTGGTCCCTCGATGACCGGGAGTTCAAAGAGAAATGCGACCGGTGCGGGACCTGTCTGGAACAGTGCCCCAGCACTCTTCTGGTTACCGGTCCGGACGGTTTTCCCGCGGTCGATTTTTCGCGGGGCGGGTGCTCGTTCTGCGGCCTCTGCGCGAAGTCCTGCACCAGGGGTGCCTTTACGGAGGTCGCCGCGCGGCGGCCCTGGTGGCTTATGGCCGTTGTCACCGAGGGCTGTCTGGCCCGGCAAAACGTTTTTTGCAGAACCTGCGGCGAACACTGCCCGGCCGATGCGATCGGTTTTTCCCAGCAGGCCGGCGGGGTTGGTGAACCAAGGATAGAGCAGGAGCGGTGCAGCGGCTGCGGCGCCTGCCGCGCCGCCTGCCCGGTTGGGGGAATACGGATGGTTAATGGGAACGAGAACATCGAAAACGGAGGGAAGAGATGAATATTTCAAGCATTGTCATACTCAGCCGGCCTGATGATTCGTCGCTTCTTCGGGGGAGACTTGCGGAACTGCCCGGGGTGGACGTGCACGCCGCCCTGGCTGACGGCCGCATTGTCATCACCGTGGAGGATACGCCGGAAAAAAAACCTGCCGAGACCCTGATGCAGGTGCAGAATCTGCCGGGCGTGCTCAATGCCGCCCTGATCTATAATTATTGCGACGAATAACCAGGTGACAAACCCTGAGCAAAGGAGGGACGCGATGAAATTGAACAGACGTGATTTTATCAAGGCCAATGCCGCCGCTGCCGCCGCCGCGGTGGTCGGAACCCATCTGCCCGCCGCCGAGGCCTATGCCAAGGAACAGGACGGCATCCGCTGGGACAAGGCGCCCTGCCGGTTCTGCGGGGTGGGGTGCGGCGTCCTGGTGGGGACCAGGGACGGAAGGGTGGTGGCGACCCAGGGCGATCCGGACGCTCCGGTCAACCGCGGCCTGAACTGCATCAAGGGCTATTTTCTCTCCAAGATCATGTACGGCAAGGACCGGATCACCACGCCGCTTTTGCGCAAGAAGAACGGCAAGTTCGACAAGGAGGGCGAGTTCACCCCCGTGTCCTGGGACGAGGCCTTCTCGATCATGGCCGAGAAATTCAAGGAAGCGATTAAAACCAACGGTCCCACCTCGGTGGGCATGTTCGGCTCCGGCCAGTGGACGATCTGGGAAGGCTATGCGGCGGCCAAGCTGTTCAAGGCGGGCTTCCGTTCCAACAATATCGACCCCAACGCCCGCCACTGCATGGCCTCGGCGGTTGCCGCCTTTATGCGCACCTTCGGCATTGACGAACCCATGGGCTGCTACGACGACCTGGAGCATGCCGACTCCTTTGTCCTCTGGGGCGCCAACATGGCGGAAATGCATCCCATCCTCTGGTCCCGGCTCACCAACCGCCGCCTCACCGGCAACGGCGTCAAAGTGGCCGTGCTTTCCACCTTTGAAAACCGCTGTTTCGAACTGGCCGATCTGGGCATGGTCTTCAAGCCCCAGACCGATCTGGTCATTCTCAACTATATCGCCAACCACATTATAGAGAAGGGCAAGGTAAACGAGGCCTTTGTTAAAAATCATGTCACCTTCCGCTTGGGTAACACCGACATCGGCTACGGTCTCAGGCCCACCGATCCGCTGGAGGTCAATGCCAAAAACGCCAAGGACGCGGATGCCCAGGGGGGCTCCAAGGAATACACCTTTGAGGAGTACGCCAAATATGTCTCGGAATACACCCTGGACAAGGCCCACCAGATGTCCGGGGTCGCCAAGAAGGATCTGGAGGCCCTGGCGGAGATCTACGCCGACCCAAAGGCCAAAGTGGTCTCCTACTGGACCATGGGCTTCAACCAGCATACCCGGGGCACCTGGGTCAATCACCTGGTCTACAACGTCCATCTGCTCACCGGCAAGATCGCCGAGCCGGGCAACGGCCCCTTCTCGCTCACCGGCCAGCCCTCGGCCTGCGGCACGGCGCGCGAGGTGGGGACCTTCGCCCACCGGCTGCCCGCGGACATGGTGGTCATGAACAAGGAGCACCGTGACAAAGCCGAGAAAATGTGGAAGATTCCCGCGGGGACCATCCCGGACAAGGCGGGTTTCCATGCGGTGCTGCAGAGCAGGATGCTGAAGGACGGCAAGCTCAACGTCTACTGGGTCATGTGCAACAACAACATGCAGGCCGGGCCCAATGTCAACGGCGAGATGTATCCGGGCTACCGGAACCCGAAGAACTTCATCATCGTCTCCGATCCCTACCCGACGGTCACCGCCCTGGCCGCCGACCTGATCCTGCCCACGGCGATGTGGGTGGAAAAGGAGGGTGCCTATGGCAACGCCGAGCGCCGCACCCAGTTTTTCCGGCAGCAGGTCAAGGCGCCGGGTGAATCCAGAAGCGACGTCTGGCAGCTTGTGGAATTTTCCCGGCATTTCACCACCGACGAGGTCTGGCCGGCGGACCTGCTGGCCCAAAACCCCGAGTTCAAGGGCAAGACCCTCTTTGAAGTCCTCTTTGCCAACGGCCAGGTCAATAAATTTCCGCTCGGCGATCTGCAGAAGGGGCACGACAACGACGAATCGCACCATTTCGGCTTTTATCTGCAGAAAGGGCTTTTTGAGGAGTATGCCGCATTCGGCCGCGGCAAGGCCCATGACCTGGCCCCCTTTGAGATGTATCACCAGGCGCGCGGTCTTCGCTGGCCGGTGGTCGACAACAAGGAAACCCTGTGGCGTTTCCGGGAGGGGTATGATCCCTACGTCAAGCAGGGCGAGGGGGTACGCTTCTACGGCAAGCCCGACGGCCGGGCCTGGATCTTCGCCCTGCCGTATGAGCCGCCTGCGGAATCACCTGATCGGGAGTATGACCTGTGGTTGTGCACCGGTCGGGTTCTGGAACATTGGCATTCCGGCTCCATGACCAGAAGGGTGCCCGAATTGTACCGGGCCGTACCCGATGCGGTGGTGTTCATGAATCCGGAAGACGCTGAAAAACGCGGCCTGAAACGGGGCGACATGGCCAGAATCACCTCCCGGCGCGGCGAAATCACCTGCCCGGTGGAAACGAGAGGCCGTAACAGGATGCCGGCCGGCATGGTCTTTGTTCCGTTTTTTGACGCGGGCCGGCTGGTGAACAAGCTGACCCTGGACGCCACCTGCCCGATCTCCAAAGAAACCGACTTCAAGAAGTGCGCGGTGCGGGTCGGCAAGGCGTAATGTCGGGGTGAGGCAGCGCGAGAAAAATGGATCCTGATCAGGACAATACGAGGGGCGGGCCCCGGCAGGATTCGGCCCGGCGCCGTTTTCTCAAGGAAACGCTGGCGGTGGCGGCCGGTGCGGCGGTACTGGCGGCGGGTCTGCTGACCTTTCAGCGGACCTCCCGTGCCCTGCCGGCCTTTGCCATCAGGCCGCCCGGCGCTCTGCCCGAGGATCGTTTTCTGGGAGCCTGTCTGCGCTGCGGCCAGTGCGTCCGGGCCTGTCCTTATGATGCGCTGCGTCTCGCCGGTCTCGGCGAGGAAGTGCCCACCGGCACGCCGTACTTTATCGCCCGGGAAAACCCTTGCCGGATGTGCGAGGACATTCCCTGCCGGCAGGCCTGCCCCTCCGGCGCCCTGAGCAGAGAGCTGGCGACGGTTTACGAGGCGAAGATGGGGCTGGCGGTCCTCCTGGATCACGAAAACTGTCTGAACCACCTGGGCCTGCGCTGCGATGTCTGCTACCGGGCCTGCCCGTCCATTGATCAGGCGATTACCCTGGAGGTGCAGGTCAACCGGCGGAGCGGAGTGCATACCCTGTTTCTGCCCACCGTCCATTCCAGGCACTGTACCGGTTGCGGTAAGTGCGAGAATGCCTGCGTTCTGGAGAATGCGGCGATCAAGGTGCTGCCGCTGGCCCAGGCCAGGGGACAGCTTGGCCGCCACTACCGGCTCGGCTGGGAGGAAAAGGAAAAGGCCGGCGGCTCTCTGATCCCGGAAGCGCTGAAGCTACCGAGCCGCCGACCGGAGGAACTGCCATGACTACGCGAAAGGTCGGCGCGGAAGCGGTGCAAAAGAAGGGCCGGTGGCGAGCCTGGAAATGGCTTCTGCTGCGCCGCGTGACGCAGCTTGCCCTCCTCGGACTGTTTCTTCTTGGCCCCCTGGCCGGGATCTGGATCGTGCGCGGCAGTTTCGCCGCCAGCATGACCTTGCATTTTCTTCCCCTGACCGATCCGCTGATCCTTGCCCAGTCGTTTCTCGCCGGTCATGCCCTTGCCGCAACCGCCTTGCTCGGCGCCCTGATCGTGATCGTTTTTTATGTTGTGGTGGGCGGCCGTGCCTACTGCGCCTGGACCTGCCCGATGAATTTGATCACCGACGCGGCGGCCTGGCTGAACCGGCGTCTGGATCTGAGAAAAAATATTTCCATCAGCCGGGCGATCCGTTACTGGCTGCTGGGCGCCATCCTGGTCCTGGCCTGGCTGACCGGCACCGTGGTCTGGGAATGGTTGAATCCGGTGACGGTTTTTCAACGCGGCCTGCTCTTCGGCATGGGGCTTGGCTGGGTCATGGTCGCTGCCATCTTCGTCTTTGATCTGCTGGTGGTCCGCCGCGGCTGGTGCGGCCACCTCTGCCCGGTGGGCGCCTTGCACAGTGTGCTGGGATACTTTTCGCTGGTGCGGGTCAAGGCGGCCGGGCGGGAGCATTGCGCCGACTGCCTGGACTGCTTTGTCGTATGTCCCGAGCCGCAGGTCATCGGGCCATCACTCAAGGGCGGGGAGGGAAGTTCTCCGCTGATTGATTCCGGCAACTGCCTTAATTGCGGACGCTGCATAGATATCTGCCCCCACGAGGTTTTTCAATTCTCAACCAGGTTCGGAAGGAGGACATGAGATGAAAAGGACTCTGTTGCCGCTCTTCGCGGTCATCGCCCTCGGTACCTTTGCCGCCGCGGTCTTTGCGTCGGATGATGAATACAAATCGCTGCGGGGCGACGATGTCCCCACTGGTTCACGACCTGCGGTGGGCATGGACTGGCAGGAATCGGATGCGCCGATTGACCGGACCTTTGTGCATCAACCGCCCCTGATTCCCCATAGCGTGGATGAATACAAGATAACCGCGACGCAAAACGACTGCCTGGAATGCCATGGGGATGACGACTCCGGCGCGCCGGAAGTCCATGACAGCCATTACGAGGACCGCGACGACCATAAAGGCGACAGGATCGCCGCCCAGTGGTATTTCTGCAATCAATGCCATGTCGGTCAGGTCGACGCCAAACCCCTGGTGGACAATACCTTTCAGGGGAAATAGGCAGCAGCAACGATAGATGCGCCTGGCAGACTGAGCAAGTCCGCCAATGTTCTTGCGGCTGGTTTGGGGCAAAACCGCTTGCAATCAGCCCCTGAGGGTACTCACCACGGTCAGGACCACATAGAGGAACAGCCAGATGCCGATGCCGAACAGGTAGGTTTTTCTGCGCCCGCCTTTGTGCGGCAGGTTGAGAACCGCGGCCAGGAGCAGGCCGGGCAGGGCGATGCCTGCCCAGAAGGGATGGGCGTAGCGCAGGGCCTCCTGCAGTCCGAGGAAAAACCAGGGGCCGGCAATGTGGACCAGGCCGAAGCGCTGGGGTTCGATGGGCGCAACCAGAAAGACCGCAAGGAGGAAAATTCCGCAGACCAGCGGCAGGTGATCGCGCCAGCGGGCCGGATAGCGCCGGATATGGGGCCAGATGCACCAGGCGCCTGCGAGCATCAGGCCGGCCAGGTGGTTGGCGTACACCCTTTTCACGCCGTTGGCGCTTACCGAAAGAAGCAGATCGTTGAGCCAGCCGCCGATCACCGGGAAGGAGAGCATGATGTGTTCGGCGATCTGGCCGGCCGCCTCGCCGGTGGCGTCATCCCGGAGGATATAACCGCTGAACAAAAGGAGAACGGCCACGGGCAGGCTGAGCGAGAGGCGGACCCAGGTCGATCGGCTGTAGTAGTGGGTATTTTCGCAGATGATTGCGACGAAGTGGCAGAGCAGGAGCAGGAAAAAAACCTGGCTCGAATAGTAGTGCAGGCCCCGCCAGAACCCTCCGAAGGGGACGATCAGCTCGATGGCCGAAGTGGAGTGGAAGGGCTCGGCCGGATTATACTGCAGGGCGACGATGACCCCCGAGATCACGGAAAGATAGAGACTGATCAGGGCGCCTCCGCCCCAGCGCACCCCACAGAATCGCTCCATCCAGGAAAAACAGGGCCGGTCGAAGACGGGAGGCATGCTCACAGGGTCACCTCGTAGCCGGTGACCTTCCCCTGGTCGTCCTTGAGAAGGCGCACCGGATAGGTGGGCAGGTCTTTCCGGGCCGGGCCGGCCTGGCGGATTCCCGCCGGGCTGAACCTGCTCTGGTGGCAGGGGCATTCGATGATCCCGAGCTCCAGGCGAAAGTTCACCCGGCAGCCCAGATGGGTGCAGCGGCGGGAGACGGCCAGCACGCCGGTTTCGCCGGCAATCAGAAGGAAATCGTGGTCAGTGTGGACGCTGCCCGGGAGCAGCGGTTTGTTTACGATCACATGACGGGGTTTCGGTTTGACGGTGAAGCCGGCAAAACGCAACAGCGGGGTAGCGAGGACGGCTATCGTTCCGGCGAGGAGCCATTTCAACTGCCGGCTGAGAAAGCGGCGACGGCTGCTGTCCGGTTGCGGGGTCTGGGCGGACATGACATGCGGGAGGAAGCTGCTCAGTTGAATTTGGTCTGCAACGCGGTCTTGACATGCGCCGGCACCACGCCGCTGACGTCGCCGCCGTGGCGGGCGGCATCCTTGATAATGCTGGAACTGATGTAGATCCAGCGGAAACCGGTCATGAGAAACACCGTTTCGACCCGCCGCTGGAGCTTCCGGTTCATCAGGGCCAGCTGAAATTCGTAGTCGAAGTCGGATACGGCGCGCAGACCGCGGACAATGGCGCAGGCATTTTTGCTGGTTGCATAGTCGACCAGGAGCCCGGCGGTCGTATCGACTTCAACCCGGTCATTGCTGGTGAAACACTGGTTGATCATATCGATGCGCTCTTCGATGGTGAATAGAGGCGTCTTTAAGGCATTGACCGCGATGACGATGATCACCTTGTCAAAAAGGCTGAGAGCGCGCTTGATGATATCTACGTGGCCGTTGGTGATCGGATCGAAGGTTCCGGGGTAGACGGCGATGGAAAGAGGTTTGCCCTGCATGGTCGGGGAGGATTCGGGGGAGACAGCGGTTGACATGATGGCGGGTCCTTAGGTTGCACTGTTCTCGATGGAGTAGAGCCAGATGCTGGTTTCTCCGTAGCGCCGGTGCTGAAGCAGCCGCAGGCTGCCGACAGGATCAGGCAGGATGACTTTGCCGCGCTCCTCGGCCACCACGAGACCGCCGGGGGCGACAAGACCCGTATTTTCTACCATTTTCAGGGCCAGGTCCGCCAGGTTTTTCTCGTAGGGCGGATCGAGAAAAACAAGATCAAATTGCCGGCCGGGCGCCAGGCGCCGGGCAAGGTTGCTGTAGCCCGCCGGGCGGGTCAGGTCGATCCTGTACAGCTCCGCCCTGGTGATGCCGCAATGAAGCAGGTTGGCGCGGATCAGGTCCAGGGCGGTTGGAGAGCGGTCGATGAACACCGCGGAGGCCGCCCCGCGGCTCAGAGCTTCCAGGCCGAGACTGCCGGTGCCCGCGAAAAGGTCCAGCACCCGGGCGTCACGAACACGATCTCCGAGGATGGAAAAGAGTGCTTCGCGGACCCGGTCGCTGGTCGGTCGGATGGTGTCGTTCGTTCCTTTCGGTCCGCGGAGTGTCCTGCCTCTGACCGAACCGCCGGTGATGCGCAACGGAGTATCCCGTGGAGTCGGAGGGGCGGAAGCGGATCAGGCGACAACCTTTGAGCGTCCTTGGTCAGGATATCTTCCGGCGGTCGCGGGCCAGCCTGCTTTTGGTCAGCAGGGCATGCAGGGCCAGAACCGGGCCGGAAAGGATATACCCAAGACAGACGATAAAGAGGGTGATCGGCGGCTCAGTGGCCAGCAGAATGAGAAGCAGGAGCATGAACACCACAAGCTGAAAGGCCCTGGCCCGGGTGATTTCCATGTGCTTGAAACTGAGATAACGGTGGCTGCTGACCATCAGATAGGAGAGGATGTAAACCAGGAGGAGGATGGACAGGTGCTTGACCGTATCGGTGGCCCCGAGGAAGCGGCTGAACATCACGGTGGTGGCGATCATCATCGCCGCGGCCGGGCAGGGGAGACCGACAAAATCAGGACCGGAGGTGGCGGCCTGCGAGTTGAAGCGGGCGAGACGCAGGGCGGTGGTCGCCACATAGAGAAAGGCGGCCAGCCAGCCATAGCGGCCGTACGGGGTCAGCGCCCAGAGATAGGCGAGCAGGGCGGGGGCCACTCCGAAGGAGACCAGGTCGCAGAGGGAGTCGAGTTCCATGCCGAAGGTGCTGGTGGATCGGGTCATCCTGGCGACCCTGCCGTCCAGGCCGTCGAAGACGGCCGCCACCAGGATGGCGATGGCCGCAGCATAAAAGTTGCCGTTAATAGCGGCGACGATGGAGTAAAAACCGCTGAACAGACTACAGCAGGTCAGCAGGCAGGGCAGGGGATAAAACTTTGAACTGGTGGGCGCTTCCATCAACAACCTCAAGGAGTTGGGCAAAAAAGACTATCGTATTTCATCTCTTTTATTTTACGAAAAAAAAGAGAGTTTTTCAATAAAATTAGAAGATCTTGCTTAATGGCGTCGTTACAAGATCGAGGGATCAGTGGAAATCGAAGGGGGGAGGCAGCCTATGACGGTTTCGCCGGCTTTGACCTTTTCTCCTTTTTTGATGGACAGTTCCACCTGGAGGGGCAGGTACAGATCCACCCTGGAGCCGAAACGGATCAGGCCGTAGCGCTGACCGGTCGCCAGTTGATCCCCTTTTTCCGCCCAGCAGACAATGCGGCGGGCAATGAGTCCTGCCATTTGCACCACTCCGTATTTCAGGCTGTTTGCGGCCAAAACGGTGAGGGCGCAGTGTTCGTTTTGCAAGGCGCCCCGCTCGGAATCGGCCGCGTAAAATTTTCCCGGCCGGAGGATCACCTGTTCGACCCGGCCTTGAAAGGGAAAGCGGTTGACATGAACATTAAAGATATTCATGAAGATGGAGATCTTGTTCGCTCGTCCCTGAACAAAACGGGGATCCTCCACCTCTTCGACCACGATGATTTTCCCGTCAGCCGGTGAGACAAAGGCGTCTGTCCGGTCCGGGCCCACCCGCTCCGGATCCCGAAAGAACCAGGTGATAAATGCGGTGAGCAGGAGGAGGGGCAGGGCTGCCAGGGTAAATTCCAGAAGGGCCAGGATAAGGGTGGTAAAAGCGGCAAAAAGAATGAAGGGGTAGCCTTCCTGGGCGATGGGGATGCGCGGTGTTTTCATGCAGTGGGGTATAGTTCATCGGCATGCGGAAAACGGTAAAAGCGGCAAAGGCATGACCGGAGTCATGCCTTTGCTTGTCTTGAACCGAGAGGGCCGCGAGCCTATTTTTTGGGTGCTCTCGCCAGGGCGATGGTGCCGGTACGGACAATCTCCTTGATCCCGATGGGCCGCAGGATATCGATGACCGCCTTGATTTTGCTCTCCGGTCCGGTGATCTCTACGGTGTAGGTGGTTGGGCTGACGTCCACCACCTTGCCGCGGAAGATGTCGATGACCCGCAGGACTTCCGCTCTGGTGGTGGCTTCGGCCTTGACCCTGATCAGGACCATCTCCCGCTCGACAAACTCGCCTTCACTGATGTCCGTAACCTTTATCACGTCGATCAGTTTGTGCAGCTGCTTGGTGATCTGCTCGATGATCTTGTCCTGGCCTCTGGTCACCAGGGTCAGGCAGGAAACCTTGGGGTCCAGGGTCTCGGCCACGCAGAGGCTCTCGATGTTGAAGCCCCGGCCGCTGAAGAGTCCGGTAACCCGGGACAGGGCGCCGGGCTTGTTCTGCAGAAGAACGGAGAGTGTATGTTTCATGGTGCTGATCCTATGCTAATCTCGATGGCAGGGCTGCGCCAGGCGCTGGCCGCGGTTTCAGGGTTCGGCTTAAACAAGAAGCATTTCCGTGGTGGCCTTGCCGGCCGGGACCATCGGAAACACCCCTTCTTCGCGTTCGATGACAAAGTCCATGATCACCACGTTGTCCGTGGCCAGGGCTTCCTTGATCACCGGAATGACCTCGGCCTTGGTCCTGGCGCGCAGACCGACGGCGCCATAGGCTTTGGCCAGCTCAACGAAGTCCGGGGTGACTTCCATGGGAGTGGCGGAATAGCGGCGGTTATAGAACAGCTCCTGCCACTGGCGGACCATGCCCAGGTAGTTGTTGTTGAGGATGGCCACCTTCACCGGTGCGCCCCATTGCCTGGCCGTGGCCAGCTCCTGGATGTTCATCTGGATTGAGCCGTCGCCGGCAATGTCGATGACCGTGCTGTCCGGGAAGGCCAGCTTGGCGCCGATGGCCGCCGGCAGCCCGTAGCCCATGGTGCCCAGCCCGCCCGAGGTGAGCAGGGTGCGGGGCCGGTTGAACTTATAGAACTGGGCGGCCCACATCTGGTTTTGGCCGACCTCGGTGGTGATGATCGCATCGCCGCCGGTCAGCTCGTTGAGCTGCTGGACCACATACTGGGGTTTGATGATATCGCCCTTTTCCTGGTAGGTCAGGGGGTGCTTCTTCTGCCAGTCCGCGATTTCGGTACGCCAGGGTTGCAGCTTTTCCGCGCTCGCCTTGGGGTCGAATTCCGTGGACTTGTCGAACCAGGCATTCATGGCCTGGAGGGCGGCCTTGCAGTCAGCGACGATGGGAATGTCCACCTTGACGTTCTTGCTGATCGAGGTGGGGTCGATATCGATGTGGACGATCTTGGCGTGCGGGGCAAAGGCGTCCAGCCGGCCGGTCACCCGGTCGTCAAAACGGGCGCCCACTGCGATGAGCAGGTCGCTCTTGGCCACGGACATGTTGGCGGCGTAGCTGCCGTGCATGCCGAGCATGCCCAGCGACGCCGGGTCAGTGCCGGGAAAACCACCGAGGCCCATGAGGGTCATGGTCACCGGCGCGCTCAGTTTGTGCGCCAGTTCGGTGAGTTCTTTGCTGGCGTTGGACAGGACCACCCCGCCGCCCACATACAGAACCGGGCGTTTGGCGGCAAGGATCGACTTGCAGGCCTTTTCGATCTGCCCAGGATGGGGATCGTAGTTCGGCTGATAGGTCTGCATCTTGATTTTTTTCTTCTCAGGAAAGGTGACCATCGAGGCGACCACATCCTTCGGCAGATCGACGAGCACCGGTCCGGGGCGGCCGGTGGCGGCGAGATAGAAGGCTTCGCGGATGGTCGGGACCAGATCCGCGGGGTTGCTGACCAGGTAGTTGTGTTTGGTGCACGGCCGGGTGATGCCGACGATGTCTACTTCCTGGAAGGCGTCGTTGCCGATGAGGGCGGTGGGCACCTGGCCGGTGAGCACCACTATCGGAATGGAATCCGCATAGGCGGTGGCGATGGCGGTAACGCCGTTGGTCGCGCCCGGGCCGGAAGTGAGCAGCGCAACTCCGACCTCGCCGGTGGCCCTGGCATAGCCGTCGGCGGCGTGAACGGCGCCCTGTTCATGCCGGACCAGGATATGCTTGATGTCCGTGTTGAGCAGTTCGTCGTACAGGTCGATTACCGCACCACCCGGAAAACCGAAAATGATACGAACGCCTTCTTCTTTCAGGCATTTGATGATGGCCTGGGCACCAGTCATTTTTGTCATTGGACGCTACCTCGTGTGCTTGAATCCCTCATGGTCTCGCAACTCTTATTAAATTTGCAGGAAAATCAAAAATGTTTATCCCTGGCGCCGGATTTCTTTCGCGGACGGTTTAAAGGGCGGATTTCTTCGGCGCCGTCATGTGTTATTTTTTCGTAACTCTCCAAAACGAATCACGAAGTATAAAATTGATACCATGCCCTGTCAAGCAGGAAAGACGTTACCTGCGAATAGGAATTTTTCCCGGCATGAATGCTCTGTTGCTAATCGGCCCGCGGAGGGTGGGCTATTGTCCTAGATGTCGATTATTTCTGCCCCTGGAAGGTATCCAGCATCTTGATCATTTCCGAAATAGGGGTGCCGTCCGGGCCCCGGGCGCCCGGGTTGACCAGCAGCAGTTCCTGCCAGGCCTTGCGCGCTTCCTCGTTTTTGCCCAAATCGTTGTACAGGACGATTCCCTTGTTGAACATGGCCTGTTCAAAGCCGGGGCTGACCTGCAGGGCCTGGTCAAAGGTCGCCACCGCTTTGTCAGGCTGGCCCGCCCTCCGGTACATGACGCCCAGGTCGGTCAAGACCGCCGGATTACCGGGGATGATCGCCAGGGATTTGGTGTAGGCCTCGATGGCCTTTTCCGGCTGGTCGGTATCAAAGTAGGCGTTGCCGAGCTGCGTCCAGGTC
Source organism: Desulfobulbus sp. (assembly GCA_003604995.1). Classification (GTDB taxonomy): domain Bacteria; phylum Desulfobacterota; class Desulfobulbia; order Desulfobulbales; family Desulfobulbaceae; genus UBA10518. Next base: position 34,398 of record QZJD01000086.1, read on the forward strand.
TCCGCGTTGTTCGGGTTCTGCTTGACCGCCAGTTCCAGGGAATTGATCGCCTGCAACAGCTGCTGTTGCTGCTGCGCCGCCCCCATCTGCTGGGGAGGGGCGCCTCCCTGCTGGCCCATCTGGCCGCCGGGCTGGGGAGAACGGTCGCTGTAGATGATACCCATGAGAAAACCCACCAGCAGGGCAACCGCGATGCTGATGTACAGGGTCTGCTGTTTGACGCCGCCTTCCGATTCCGCCATAATCGTTCTCCGAACTTTTGTTGTTCTCTTTCCTGAAAACGTTCTGTTCCTTCCGGCTTGTGGGAATACCTCAGAACGACTCCAGGACCTTCTTCACCGTATCGCCGTCGGCCGTGGAGCCGAAATGCGTCATGATCGGCCGCATGGCCTGCATTTTGTTTTTGAGCTGGGAGAAATCGATGTTGGCCTTGATCCAGGCGCGGATCTCGTCTTCGCTGGCCTGGCGGGGCTGGTACGACTCGATGACCTCAAGATAAGGAGAGGTGGCCTGGCCGGTCCGATCGAGAGTTTCGCGTTCCGCCTTGATCAGCTTGCGGATGATTGCCACCACCTCGCCGTCGTCCAGCTCCTTTTTCCCCTGGCGCTGAAATTCGCCGATAAGGACGCGAAGCGCCGAGAGCCGGGCCTCATCCTTGGCCTTCATCGCCTTCTTCAGGTCGTCGCGGATGGAATTTTGCAGACCCATGATTTCCTCTCCGGGAAAAAAAACGGGAGCTGACAGGCCCCCGTTAATTCATCGTGATGGTGGGCGATACTGGGTTCGAACCAGTGACCCCTGCCGTGTGAAGGCAGTGCTCTCCCGCTGAGCTAATCGCCCGATGCTGTTCGGAAATAATAGTGCATTCCCGATTGTCAGTCAATGTTTAGCCGGACCTTTTTTGGGGTAGGCCGGACGGAGCGCGATGCGCTGAAAAAGAAGAACATGGTGGGCGAGGCGGGATTCGAACCCGCGACCTTTGGCTTCGGAGGCCCTTTTAGATTATCATAACCAACTGTTTTATTGACATATAACAAAAATATTTTTATTTTTGGTGACACTCATGGGACACTAGCTTACCAGAAAGGGGTCCAGATGGCAACCATCGAAAATCGAGGGCACTACCAATTCCGCGCGAAAATTCGGAAGCGCGGGCACAAAACAATCACCAAGACATTCAACAACCGCCGCGACGCGTAGGCGTGGGCACGCTCGGTCGAGGCGGAATACGACCGGAAAGGTTTTCTCCCTTCTCTCGCTGCCCATCGGATGACATTTCGCCAAGCCGGTGAGCGGTACCGCGAGGAGGTTTTCCCTCGCCTGGCCAATAAGGGAAAAACGGAAAACGCACGGCTCCTGCGTCTCATTGACAAATTTGGTGAGCTGGCCCTGGCAGCACTCGATTCGTCACATGCAGCAGAATTCCGTGACCTGAGACTCAAAGAGGGTGCTTCCCCTCAGACTGTCAAGCACGAGATCGGCCTTCTCGGTCGCATCCTGAAGCAATGCGTCATTGATTGGGGGATACCCCTTCCCAAGGGTATTGCCACTGCCCAGATCCGCAAACCGACTTTGCCGGCTGGACGGGATCGGCGGCTTCGAGCGGGAGAGGAAGAGAGATTGCTCGAAGCGGCCCGGGCATCAAAATGCCGGGAGATCGAGAGCATTATCATCATTGCTCTTGAGACAGCGGCAAGGCGGGGCGAGATTGCGGCAATGCGATGGGAGGATATCGATTTAAACAAGAGAACATGGCACATTCCTAAGACTAAAACTCTCGTGCCTCGGACTATCCCCCTTTCACTACGCGCAGGTGAAATCCTTCGCAGCCTCCCCCGCCGGATTGATGGCGGAGTATGGAGGCTGCGACGGGAAGATGGGATCACCCAGGCTTTCGACCGGCTGTGCAAATCGCGGGTCAAAGAAGAAGGTGGGATCAAGATCGTTGATAAATTCCCAAACTTGCGCTTTCACGATCTCCGCCATGAAGCCACGAGCCGTCTCTTTGAAAAGGGGCTGAATATCATGGAGGTGGCCGCGATCACCGGCCACAAGGATTTACGGTCGCTCCAGCGGTATACCCATTTGAAAGCAGAGGATTTGGCCGAGAAATTGGGGTGAATTTTAGATCCTCCGGGTTGCCATCTATTTCACCAGGTGATATAGTATTATGAAAAGAATTTTCATAACCAGGACTTTCGCCCGCTGGATGCGCAAAGCAGGCTTGGCCGACCAATCGCTTTGCCAAGCGGTTTCCGAGATGTCGCAAGGGCTCATAGATGCCGACTTGGGTGGCAACGTGGTGAAAAAACGCGTTCCCCTGCCGGGAAGGGGAAAACGGGGTGGAGCCCGAACGATTGTCGCCACCAATCGAGGTGATCGCTGGTTCTTCTTATATGGCTTTGAGAAGAACGAACGTGCCAATATCGACAAGGATGAAATCAAGGCCCTTCAGGAGTTGGCGGCGGAGTATCTGGCAATCGACGATCAAGGAATCGAACTGGCCGTCAGCAGCGGCAAGTTAATGGAGGTACACGATGGCAACAAAGCGTAAGAGCCGAATTCTGCAGGAAGTCCATGGAATGGCTTCCGATTTGCACAAGATTGGACTGATCGATAAGCGCCGGATGCACGAGTTCGAGGCGCTCTGCGGCCTGGATGTTCAAGACATGCCGCCGCGAAAGATTAAGCAGCTCCGCGAAAACGCCCATCTCAGCCAGGCAGTCTTTGCGGCCGTACTGAACACAAGTGTCTCCACCGTGCAGAAGTGGGAGATCGGTAACAAGAAACCGAGCGGTCCGTCTCTAAAACTACTCAACCTGATTGACCGGAAAGGATTGGATGCTGTTCTTTGAACAGCAGGCATGCAGGCCTCCGCGATCA
>QZJD01000002.1 GCA_003604995.1 Desulfobulbus sp.
CCGACACCACCACGCCTCGGAGTCTCACTCCGTTCGCTTACCTGTATATCGAACTTTTGTGCTTAGCCATCGGCGGCGTATTTTTATGTTTTTGCGGGGCCATCAAATAGATACTCTCGCAAAAACAAAATCGTAGGGACAGGCTCCCGCGCCTGTCCCGCGGCCTGCCTTCTCATCGAGAAGGCGTAATTTATTCCGTCGTTCTGTATAGAAAGTGAAATGCCGCTGAAAATACGGTATACTGAATTATACGGCATCCCATCTTCGCAGGCACGACATCCCCGGTTTTCAGTTTTCCCGAGGCTTTGCGCATGAACGAGGACATCAACGATATTCTCGCCCTTGAAGTCAAAAAAGAGATGGCCGACCGCTACTTCGGGTTCCGCAAGCTCATCGAGGAGGACATCCGGGAGTACGACAACAAGGTCCTGACCTCGTTTCGCCGGCTGGAGCAGAAAATCGGCTTCGATCTGGTCCGACTCTACATACTACTGAAAGACGAGAATCTTATCCATGAATTTTTCCAGCTCGCCGGACTGGACCGGCTGATTTTCTATGACCGCTACCTGACCGAATCCGCCACCCTGCGGAAACGCGTTTTTGCCGGCCAGAAAATTCACGGCCTGACCCGGGCCGGCCGCTTCAAAAACATGATTTTCGACACCTATGAAGCCCTGTGCAAAGACATCGATCAATACCGGGAGAACGTGGCGAAACTCGCCAGTGAACGGGAAAGCATTGCCGAGGAAATCCGCTATTTCTACCACAAACATGACCTGGGAATCATGATGGATTTTCTCCGGGGCCTTGACCGCGCCAGCGGCGCTCAGGCAAGCGATATGGCCGGCGGCCTGGTCCAGCAGTCCGGCGACGACCTCAATCAAAAATTGAGAGTCCAGCCCCCGCCTCCGGTGGATGAGCTGTTGCCGGTCATCCCTCCTCTCATTCCGCTTCCCCGCCTGAAGGAACCCTTCAAAAAAATCGTGGCGCGGGCCTTTCTCAGCCAGGGCAAACCGGACCTGAGGGAGATCGTCCTCCCTTGAACCCCTCGATACCCGCTCCGGCCTGTCTTGACATCGCCACCAGGAGGCTTATTTTTTCAAGTCCATAAGACTGTTAGACTGAAGACTGAAAGCTGTTAGGCTGAAAGCTGCCAGGCTAACAGCCTTCAGCCTCAACCCCTTCAGCCTCCAAAAAAAAAATGAATACCGTCAAAACATTCATGCTGATGGCCGCGCTTACCGCCCTGTTCATGGTCGGCGGCCAGGCCCTCGCCGGCCGGCAGGGCATGACCATTGCCCTGATCATCTCCCTGGGCCTCAATTTTTTCTCCTACTGGTTCAGCGACAAGCTGGCCCTGTCCATGAACGGCGCCCGGCAGGTTTCGCCGGAAGAGGCGCCCGACCTGCACCGGCTGGTTGAAGAACTGGCAAGGCGGGCCGACCTGCCCAAGCCCAAGGTCTACCTGGTCAGCAACCCGACCCCCAATGCCTTTGCCACCGGCCGCAACCCGCACCATGCGGCGGTGGCCGTCACCACCGGACTGCTACAACTGCTGGACCGGAACGAGGTTGCCGGGGTGCTGGCCCACGAACTGGGGCATATCAAGAACCGGGACATCCTGATCGGTTCGGTGGCCGCGGTCCTGGCCGGCGCGATCAGCTACCTGGCCACCATGGCGCAATGGGCCATGCTCTTCGGCGGCGGCCGGAGCAGCGACGAGGAGGGCGGCAACCCCCTGGCCGCTCTGGTGATGATCATCGTTGCGCCCATCGCGGCCGCCCTGATCCAGATGGCCATCTCCCGGAGCCGCGAGTACCTGGCCGACCAGGCGGGCGCGCAAATATCGGGCCGGCCGCTGTCCCTGGCCGGCGCCCTGGAAAAGCTCACCGCCTACAACCGGCAGCTGCCCATGCAGGTCAACCCGGCCTCGGCACAGATGTACATCGTCAACCCCCTGCGCGGCGGCCAGATCGCCAATCTCTTCTCCACCCATCCGCCCATGGAAGAGCGCATCCGCCGACTGCGGGCGATGGGAAGTTAAGATTTTAGGGGTTTAGGGGATTAGGGGATTAGGGGGTTAGGGGATTAGGGGATTAGGGGATTAGGGGATTAGGGGATTAGGGGATTAGGGGGTTAGGGGTTTAGGCTGAAGGGCAAGCTGGCCCGAGGCCGCAGGACCATACCGTAGGATGCGGTGAGGCACGAACCGCATCGATCGCGTCACTCTCCGCCTTGGATTATCCCCTCCGGTTCGCTAGCCCAATCCTCAGGGTACAGGCCCCGTTTCACATAGGCATGAAAGCTCGAATACGGCCAGTCCCTGACCCGGCTAACCCAGCCATGCTTTACCGGGTTCCAGTGAATATACGCGGCATGCCGTTCAAAATCGTCTTCATCCCTGATGAGATGTTCCCAATATCGCCGTTGCCAGATACCCCGCTCCCCTCTGGCAATCCGGCTTTTCGATCTTCTTTCAATCGGCGGCAGGGATCGGGAAAAACCTGCTTTTATCAAGGCCCAGCGGGTCTTGAAATCCCCGTCTCCCGCAGGCAGGGACAAAATACAGTGAAGATGCTCAGGAAGAACAACCATGGCGTCGATGGAAAATGGCCGACTCTTTTTAACCTCTCGAAAAGACTGCCTTAACGCCTCGATGTTATCCGTCAGGGTGCGAATGCCTCGGCGCTCCGCGCAGTTGACTGTGAAAAAAAGGTACCCCCTGCTATCTTTGGTCGCCGATATTCTACCATTTGCCAGCGGTCCTTATGGGATTCTCGATTGATGCGGTTCGTGCCTCACCGCATCCTACGCGGGCTGCGGGCGATGTGAGAAGTGAGGCTGAAGGCTGGTAGGCTGAAGGGCAAGCTGGCCCGAGGCCTAATCCCCTAAACCCCTAATCCCCTAATCCCCTAAAATCCGTGATCACGGGATTCCTTCCGCAGACCGGGCAATCCTCCTGGCGTTGCAGGGGGATGCGGCGGAAATCCATGGACAGAGCGTCGAACCTGAGCAGGGCGTTGGCGAGCAATTGGCCGGCGCCGGTGACGAACTTGATCGCCTCGGTGGCCTGGATCGTGCCCAGCATGCCGGCCACCGAACCGAGAATGCCGACCTCGGAGCTGACCGCGACGGTCCCCGCCAGCGGGGGCTGGCGGAAGATGCAGCGGTAACAGGCGGTTTTTTGGGGAAGGACGGTCATGGTCTGGCCCTCGAAACGCAAGACCCCGCCGTGGGAGAGGGGAATGCCCGCCAGGACGCAGGCATCGTTGATGAGGAACTTAGCCGCAAAATTATCCGTGCCGTCGATGACAAAATCATAGTCCCGGATGATCTCCAGGATATTGGCGGCGCACAGTCTGACGGGCAGCATCCGGACCCGGACCTCCGGGTTCAGGGCCTGGATCGCCTCAGCCGCGGACTCCACCTTGATCCGCCCCAGATCAGGGGTGGCATGGATGATCTGGCGCTGGAGGTTGGAGAGGTCCACCCGGTCGCTGTCCACGATGCCGAGCGTCCCCACGCCGGCGGCGGCCAGATACAGGGCGATCGGCGACCCCAGACCGCCGGTGCCGATCACCAGCACCCTGGCCCGGCCGAGCCTCTCCTGGCCAGCTTCCCCCAGCTCGCGCAGGAGGATGTTGCGGCTGTAGCGTTCCCGCTGCGCCGGGGTCAGCCGGCCCTCTTCTTCCACCTCGCTCTCCCCCGGTATTTCTTTGTTAGGCGCCAGAGGTCAGGGCCTGCTCGGCATTCGCAAGGAGTACCGCAAACGCCGCCGGGTCCAAGCTGCCGCCGGCGACCATGACTCCGGCCAGCTCGGGCAGGACAATCAATTCGGCCACATTGCTGTAATGTACGCCGCCCCCGTAGAGCACCGGCCGCCCGCCGGTCATTTTCGCGAAATAACGGGCGGCATCGGCCACCGCGGCAATGTTGCGGCCCAGTTCCAGCGCCTCGGCCTCCTCGGGGGTGCAGGCCAGAATCGTTTTCTCCAACTCCGCCGTCTCCAGCGCCGCCAACTGCCCGGCGAGCCCCTCCCGACCGGCGCAGAGGATCGGCGTAAGCTCGGCGGCCAGGACCTCGCTCACCTTGTTGGCCGCGTCCTGATTGCTTTCATGAAAATAGCGCCGCCGCTCCCGATGCCCCACCAGGACATAATCAACCAGACCCCGAAGCCAGTCGGCGGGGGTGGCGCCGGTGTAGCTCCCCTGGGGAAAGGGGGACACGTCCTGGGCGGCCAGGACAACTCCGGGAAGCTCCCCACGGCGAGCCCGCGCCTCAACCAGCATGAGAAAGGGAATGGCCAGCACCACCCGCAGCCGCGTTGAGGGCCGGTAGCGGCCGGCAAACGCATCCAGCCACCTTGCCGCCGCGGCCGGAGAGAGACTGGCCTTCCAGTTGGCGAGGACGATTTTTTCGGGAATCTGTCCGTCAGGGCGCATCCTGTTGCTCCTCCTGCCGCAGCGTTGCCAGCTCCGGGAACGGCGCGATGGAGTCGGCATGGATCGAGTTCAAGAGGTTTCTTGGATTCTGCACGAAATCTTCCTCCAACTCAAACTTGCCAAGAAACTCTTCGTTAAAGGTGGTGATCAGATTGAGATGGCCCCAGCGCTCCAGATAATAGACCACCAGACGCGGCAGGGCGGTATAGATCGTCTCCTGGGGAAAGGGATCGACAAAGCTCGATTCCCGGAGCTTCAGACTGGACAGGGTCTGGGTCTTGTAAAAATGTTCGAGAAAGATCAGTTCGGGCGGCAGCCGGACGCTGATCCCGAACCAGTTGAGGATACTGGCCAGCCACTGCAAAAAAACCTTGCCGGAACGGATCACCGGATAGGGCACATAGATCTCCCTGGGCCGGTTCAGCTCCAGGTAGGAACGGATGGTCAGGATCAACTCCGCCATCTCCACCGGTTCCTTGTCCACCAGATGATAGGTTTCTCCGGAGAACTCATCCCGGTGGTTCAGGACATGGTGGACGAAATAGGGGATCTTGTTGGCGTTGGTATAGGAATGCTTTACCCCTTTGCGGGTGACCATGAAGGGCATGGCCTCGTCGGCGATGGAAAAGAAGAGGCGATGAAAGCCGTGGATCTTGTGGTCATGCTCGCCGTAAACGATGGCCAGGCGAATTATGGTGAAATCGAGCCCCTGGGTCTTTCCCATGTGCCTGAGCGTGCGCTCGGCCATCAGCTTGGACTTGGCGTAATGGGTCAGGGCGGGCGACAGGGGAAGATGGTCCTCCTCGGACAGGTTCTCGCCGTTGGGCAGGGTCGCCGCCGAACTGATGTGGATGTAAGGAATCCCCAAGGCGCAGCAGGCTCTAGCCAGATTGACGCAGCCCAGGTAATTGACTTCGAAGGCCAGCTGGGCGTCGCAGTCCAGGGCCGCCACCGCCGAGTTGATCACAAAATCCGGGCGGGCGCGGATCAAATAGTTCTTGATATCGTCGGCATTGCGGATGGAAAGCTTCTTGCTGCTGGGGGCGCGGATATCGATCTCGTGCTCGGTCTGGGTCTTGAAATAATGGGCCAGGGTACCGCCGATCAGGCCGGAACCACCGATCAACACCCCCAGGCGTTTTCTTTCCGTCCCTTCCCGGGCCGGATCGTCACCGCCCATCTTGTCATCCTGCACCGATGTCATCCTTCTCCCATCCAGAGGTTGCGTAGGGGATTTATAGCATAATACCGGAGGAATGCCACAGATTTTCTCAGCCCTTTCCCGCGTCCGCAAGCCCCCTCTTCCGCCGGTTCAAACCCTTTGCCCGGCATGTGCCGGGTGCATCCGGCAGGGCGCGGCCAAGATGCCGCCTTGCCGGCGCCTGGGGTACGGCCGGGCAACGAGGGGACGGCACAATCAGAAGGTTTTCAATTTTTTCAGACACTTGACAGCCCCCGTCCATCAGGTATACTTATGGGAGCAGGATATCCACCGGCCCGTGCCGCGGACCCGAAGCCGGCAGGGTTTGTACGTTATTGCATGCAATCTCAGTGGCAACTACACAGGGCCTCGTAAGGTTATCATTATTACCGGGAGCGCTTATGAAAACGCGATTTTTCCTCCTGTTCTTCATCCTGTTCATCACCCAACCTGCCTTCGGCGCGACTCCGGCCATGCCGGACCAGCCTGCCGGGCCCGGCGAAAACGGTCGCTATCTGCGGATGGCCGATAACTTTTTTATCATCTACGATCCGGCGGACAGCATGGATGTCCCCTATGGGGACACCGGCCTCACCCGCCTGGAGGCCGAAAAACAGATCATCCAAAGATCCAATGCCACCCTGCCCGACCTCGGCTGGCAGACCGGCCTCTATCCCCACTGGAAAGGCGGCCTCTGGCTGCACGGCTCGCTCATGGCCTTCAAGCCCTATTATGAGCTCAAGCGCTATGACCAGGCCGCCTACGGACAGGCCATCGACCAGTTACCGACCAGGCCGGTCGGGCCGCCGATGCTCCAGCGGGGCCTGATGAAGCTCGAGCACCTGCTCGGCCTGCCCGGCCGGACCCAGGTCTTTCTCTTCTCCGACGGCAAGCATTCCACTGCCCCGGGCCTGGAGCCGGAACCGCTGGTCCAGGCCAGAATGCTGGCCGCCAATTATGATGTCTGCTTCAACATCGTCTCCTCGGCCGGCACCGCCGAAGAGCAAAAACTGCTCGCGGACATTGCCGCGGTCAATGCCTGCTCGCAGGTCTTTGCCTTTGACACGATCTTTGCCAAACCAGAGCACCTGTTCGGCAAGCTCTACATGGATACCGCGCAGGCCGGCTTCAACAACGTGCTGTTCGATTTCGACAAGGCGACAGTCAAGGCGGAATTCAGGCCCGCCCTGGACAAACTGGGCCGCTTCCTCGTCGAACAGCCCGCCGCTTACGTTGTTCTCTCCGGCTTCTGCGACGCCATCGGCAGCGAAACCTACAATCTCAAGCTGTCGAAAAGGCGGGCGGAAAGCGTCCGCGCCTACCTGGGCAAGCACTTCAAAATCAGCGAGGAGCGCATGCTGACCTACTGGTACGGCTATGCCGACCCGGTCGCCTCCAACGAGACCCCGGAGGGCCGGGCGCAGAACCGCAGGGTGACCATCGCCATCCGCTCCGGGAAATAATCCGCTCATTTCGACCGGCAGGGGACAAGGGCTCCCCTGCCGGAGAGATATCTTTATTTCCCGCCGTCTCTTTTCCCGTCCCCCTTCCCATTTCTTGACGCATTCTCACCCATGGATTAGGGTAGAAATTTTTTCCCGGACGGATTCCTGATGAACCCGCAAAAACATAAAAATACGTTGCCGATGGCTCAGCACAAAAGTTCGATATGCAGGTAAGCGAACGGAGTGAGACTCCGAGGCGTGGTGGTGTCGGCCACGCGCAGGCGTATACAGGGTACGTCGAGCATTGGCCGAACCCGCCACAACGCAGTAGATCGGACTTTTTGCGACGCCATCATTCCTCGAAAATTCAGTATTACTCCGGCGCAACCCTGCCGGAACAGGACACAAGGAACGAACATGACCCAGCAGAACATCATCTTTACGGCCATCGATGAAGCGCCCGCCCTGGCAAGCTACTCACTCCTGCCCATCTTGCGGGCCTATACCGGGGGAACGGGAATAACCATTGAATCCATGGACATCTCCCTGGCCGGTCGGATCATTGCCAATTTTCCCGAAAACCTGACCGAAGAGCAGCGTATCCCGGATTTCTTAAGCGAACTGGGCCGGCTGGTCAAGCAGCCGGAGGCCAACATCATCAAGCTGCCGAACATCAGCGCCTCCGTCCCGCAGCTCAAGGCGGCCCTGCAGGAACTGCGGGCCAAGGGCTACAACCTGCCGGACTATCCGGAAGACCCTAAGACCGACGCTGAGAAGGAACTGCACGCCCGCTTCGCCAAGGTGCTGGGCAGCGCGGTGAATCCGGTCCTGCGGGAGGGCAATTCCGACCGCCGGGCCGCAGCCTCGGTCAAGCGCTTCGGCCGGAAAAAGCCGCACCGGATGATGAAACCCTGGCCCAAGGACTCCCGCTCCCGGGTGGCGTACATGAACAGCGGCGACTTTTACGGCAGTGAGCGGTCCCTGACCCTGGACCGGGACCGGGAGGCGCGCATCGAATTCGTCGGGGAAGACGGCACGGTGCGAGTACTCAAGGAGAAGCTCCCCTTGCAGGCCGGCGAGATCATCGACGCCGCGGTGATGAACGTTGCGGCCCTGCGCGCCTTCTACGCGCAGCAGATCGAGGCGGCGCGGCTCGAAGGGCTCCTGCTCTCCCTGCACCTCAAGGCGACGATGATGAAGGTGTCCGATCCGGTCATGTTCGGCCACTGCGTCTCGGTCTATTTCCGCGAGGTTTTCCGCAGGCACGGCGAGGTCCTGCAAAACCTGGGGGTGAACGTCAACAACGGCCTGGCCGATGTCGAGGCCCGGATCCGGCAGCTGCCGGAGGCACAGCGCGCGGAGATCGAGGCCGATATCCGGGCTGCTTACGCGGCGCAGTGCGGACTGGCCATGGTGGACTCCGGCAAGGGGATCACCAACCTCCACGTGCCGAACAACGTGATCGTCGATGCCTCCATGCCGGTTTTCATCCGGGACGGCGGCCGGATGTGGGGCGCGGACGACCGGTTGCACGATGCCGTCGCCATGATCCCGGACCGCTGCTACGCCACCATCTACCAGGAAATGGTCGAGGACTGCCAGCGGCACGGCGCCTTTGACCCGGCCGCCATGGGCAGCGTCGCCAATGTCGGGCTCATGGCCCAGAAGGCCGAGGAATACGGTTCCCACGACAAGACCTTTCTGGCGCCGGCCAAGGGCACGATCCGGCTGGTGGACGCCGCAACCGGTGAGGTCCTTCTCGGCCGGGAGGTCGGGGAGGGCGATATCTTCCGGGGCTGCCAGACCAAGGACGCGCCGGTGCGCGACTGGGTCAAGCTGGCGGTGAACCGGGCAAGGGCCGCGGGCACTCCGGCGATCTTCTGGCTGGACCCGGAACGGGCCCACGATGCCGAACTGATCGCCAAGGTCAATCAATACCTCCCGGAACATGACACCTCCGGCCTGGAGATCAGGATCATGACCCCGGTGGAGGCGATGCGCGCCACCATCGCCCGCTGCCGGCGGGGCGAGGACACCATCTCGGTGACCGGCAACGTGCTGCGCGACTACCTCACCGACCTGTTCCCGATCCTGGAACTGGGCACCAGCGCCCGGATGCTCTCCATCGTGCCGCTGATGAACGGCGGCGGCCTGTTTGAAACCGGGGCGGGCGGCTCCGCGCCGAAACATGTTCAGCAGTTTCTCCAGGAAGGGCACCTGCGCTGGGATTCCCTGGGCGAGTTCTGCGCCCTGGTGCCCTCCTTCGAGCACCTGGCCGCCACCTTCGGCAATGAACGGGCCCGTCTCCTGGCCGAAACCCTGGACCAGGCCATTGAAAAATTCCTGGAACAGGAACGATCCCCCTCCCGCAAGGTCCATGAGCTGGACACCCGGGGCAGCCACTTTTATCTGGCCCTCTACTGGGCCGAGAGTCTGGCCGCCCAAACCGGCGACAAGGCGCTGCGGGAGCGCTTTGCCTCGGTCGCCAGGGATCTCGCCGCAAACGAGGCAAAGATCCTGGCCGAGTTGAACGAGGCCCAGGGCCGGCCGGCGGATATCGGCGGCTATTTCCGGCCCGACCTAACGAAGGTGACGCAGGCCATGCGGCCCAGCCCGACCTTCAACGCGATCATTGACCCGCTCCTGACCGACTGAGGGCAACGACGAGGGTGAAGGCGTTTCTTGCCTCGTGCCAGGAGCTCGTCTTCCCCTCGTCCTGCCTGGCTTGCCGCCGCCGACTGTCCTGGCGGCGGCAACCCCTCTTCTGCAAAGACTGCCGGGAACAGATCACCCCGGTCGCTCAGCCGCGCTGCGAATGCTGCGGGGCACCTTTCGCGGCCGGCGCAAACCACCTGTGCGGCCCCTGCCTCAAGCAACATTTTGCCTTTGATCTGGCTCGGTCGGCCCTCATCTACCAGCCGCCGATCACCCATCTCATCAGCGCGTTGAAATATCAGGGCCGGCTCACCGGCCTGTCCTCCCTGGCGGCCCTTGCCCGCGCCTCCGAAGGCTTCCGGGATCTGTCCGTTCCGGACCTGATCCTGCCGGTGCCGCTCCATCAAAACCGGCTGCGGGAACGCGGTTTCAATCAGGCCCTGCTCCTGGCCCGGGCCTGCTTCCCCGAACACCGGGCCCTGATCAACACCGGGGTGCTGCAACGTCACCGGCAGACCCCTCCCCAGACAACTCTAAGCGGTACATCCCGACGCAGGAACCTCATCGGATCTTTTTCGCTCATACAGCCGCATATGGTCAATAACAGGAAAATACTCCTTGTCGACGATGTATTTACCACCGGCAGCACCGTGCACGAATGCGCCCGGATCATCCGGGAAGGAGGCGCCGTCGGAGTGGAGGTTTTCACCCTGGCCAGGACATCATGACCCGGCGGATTACCGGTGGAAACCAAATCATATAATATACTGTTTTTATTATTATAATCAGAAAAATCGGGAATTATCATGCGCCACAACGTAGCCCTGTAGGAAAGATTATCATCAGGGGATGGTTAAATTTATTTTAAAAAATCATTTCCAAAAAAAAATGGGAATTCGCCCCTTTAAAATAGCCTTGCTAACGAAAAGAGAAAAATTGAGGATTATTGAGCTGGATCGAGGAATAAAGAGATATATCAATCTGCACGATTGTTGATAACCTGTGGACAACCCCCCTCCCCCCCCTTAACTTGCTGAATCTCGATCATATTTAAATCCACTCGGAAAAAAGACGAAACTGAGCCCCAATATCCGACGGCATGCCCGCAAAACAGCCATTTCCGAACCCTTTTGCCCATGGGTATAATTTTTTGAATCCCTCGGGCAAATCAGAGCAAATCACTTTTGACCTCGGCCCCGGTTTTGCGCTATCACTCCTGCATCGCATGGTTATGCCGCTGACAAGCCCGGTCCGTGCAAACAGACCGCAGCCGGCAACTTCACACCATAAATCGTTCAGGACAGACAAGGATCAGACTATGCTGTGGGAAACGCTCAGGGAATCGTTACAAGACACACTTCCTGAAAGCGAGTTCGTCCTGTGGATCAAGCCGCTCGTTTGCCAGCGGCACGATGACCAGGTGCTGGAACTCGCGGGACCGGACCGTTTTTTTTGCACCTGGGTCCGCGACCGTTACCTTGACCTGATCAATCGGAAACTTTCGGAACTGAGCGAGGTGCCCTGCCCCAGGCTGACCCTGACCGTGGCCTCGCATTCTGTTCCGCTGATCGAGAACCATAAATCGGGCCAGCTCAGGCTGCCCGGTGTCCATGACCACGCCAACCGGCTCCGCTCCCTGCATCCCGGCTACACCTTTGACGAGTTCATGGTCGGCCAGTCCAACGTCCTGGCCCGCTCGGCCTGTCATGCCATTGCCCAGGGAGACCGGACCTTCGGCAACTGCCTGTTCATCAACAGCACCACCGGGCTCGGCAAGAGCCACCTGACCCAGGCGGTGGTCCACTCGGTGCTGCGGAACGCGCCGTCCACCATGCTCCACTATCTGACCGCCCAGCAGTTTTCCGCGGAAATGGTGAACGGCATCCGCGCCAAGACCATGGACCAGTTCTCCAGCAAGTTCATCCACAACTGCGACCTGCTCCTGGTGGAGGACGTCCATACCCTGGTCGGCAAGAACAAGACCCAGGAAGAACTGAACATGATCCTCGATTACCTGATCAAGTCGGGGAAACGGGTGATCCTGACCGCCGGCGTAGCCCCGTCCGGCCTGGAGGGCATTGACGAAGACTTCAAGTCCCGGATGACCTCGGGCCTGGTGACCAACATCGAGCCTCCCGAGTATTCCACCCGGATCAATATCATCCGGCACAAGGCCGGGATCCACGGCTTGCAGCTCAACGACGATCTGGTGGACCAGCTGGCCCAGAATCTGAACGGGGATATCCGCAAGATCGAAAGCGCCCTGATCGGCCTCAAGGCAAAGTCCACCCTTCTGAACACCCCGCCGGACCGGGCCATGATCCAGGACCTGCTCCGCGGGCTGGTCGGCACGCCGGACCGGCTCAACGGCGAGGCGATCATGAACTTTATCAGCACCCAGTTCCGGGTCAGCGTCGAGGATCTGAAATCCCGCTCCCGAAAGCGCTCCATCGCCTTTCCCCGCCAGGTGGCCATGTACATGACCAGAAAGCATACCGACAAATCCCTGGCCGATATCGGGGGGCTGTACAACCGGGATCACTCCACGGTCCTCCACGCCATCCGAACCATTACCCGTGACATGTCCCGGAACACCTCGGTCCTGGAGCAGATCGAACTGCTTGACCGCAAGTTGCGGAATAAATAAACCTGGAGAAAATCTCAGAAGTAAACGGGCTTGACCTCGGCCTCGCCGGCCGCCCGGGCGGAACGCTCCCCCACTGCGCGGGCAATCTTTCGCGCCTCCTTGACCATATCGTTGATCCCGATGCCGTGCCAGCCGAAGCCGCAGAGGTGCAGGCCGGGCTGGGCCTGTTGCAGCCGGGTCTGCCAGTCGAGCAAGGCCGGATACCCCTCCTCCAGCTGGGGAATGCCGCCGCGGGGCCGCAGCACCCGGGTAAAGCAGGGCGGTTCCGGCAGATCGATGAGTTCCCTCAGATCGTCGTAGACCCGGCTGATCAGTTCACCGTCAGCCAGTTCCAGACGCTCGGGGTGACGGCGCCCTCCCACCAGGACTTCCAGCAGAACATGGCCCGCCGGGGCCCGCCCGGGAAACATATGGGAAGAAAAGAGGGCGCCCAGGGCAAAACGGTTCTCCCGTTCCGGGGCCAGATAGCCGAAACCGAACGGCACCTTGGCCGAATCGGTGAAGCCCAGGGCAATGGTGGCGATCCGGGCCTCGGGCAGCGCGGTCAGGGGCGGCCGCATTGACCCGGCCACCGGCTCCAGCAGGGACAGGCTCGGATTGACCGGCAGGGCCATGACCAAGTCGCGACAGCGCAGAACGTGCTGGGCGGTCTCCACCTCCCAGCCATCGTCCGCCCTGCTCACCCTCCTGACCTCGGTCCGGTAGAGCAGCTGATTATTGATTCCCAGAGGGGAGGCCAGGGCCTGGGGCAGCCGGGCCATGCCGCCGCGAAAACTGGTCATCGCCGGCAGCGCCGGCTTGCCGCTCTCGTCTTTTTTCAGGGTCTTGCGCTTTTTCAGGAGCCCCCGGATCACCGAGCCGTGCTCACGCTCCAGACGGCGAACCCCGGGCATGACCGCGTCGATCTTCAAAAGATCGATGTCGCCGGCATAGGTGCCGGTGAACACTGCATCGGCAAAGGGGAGCAGGGCGCGGCCGAACCGGTGCTCGACCCAGGCGGCGACACTAGGTTCGCCGGCCAGCGGGTTTCGCCACAGCTCGCCCAGCACGCGCAGCTTGGCCCAGAGTGGGACAAGACCGGCGGCCAGAATCTTTTTCGGACTCTGGGGAATAAGCCGCAGCTTGCCGTCCAGGCAGACATAGCGGACGAACTTGCCCAGGGGCGCTCGTTCCACCTCGTCCGCCAGACCGGCCAGCTCAATCAGCTCCCGGCTTTCCGCGCAGTTGTCAAGAAAGCCGTGCGCACCCCACTCGGCCAGATACCCCTCCTCGCTGTGACTGAGAATAGCACCGCCGGGCCGTTCGCTCTTTTCCAGAACCATCAGGGACAACTCCGGCCGGTCGCCTTGCAGAAAGCGCGCGACACTGAGACCGGACAGTCCGCCGCCGACAATCAGCACATCCACCT
Source organism: Desulfobulbus sp. (assembly GCA_003604995.1). Classification (GTDB taxonomy): domain Bacteria; phylum Desulfobacterota; class Desulfobulbia; order Desulfobulbales; family Desulfobulbaceae; genus UBA10518. The sequence continues at coordinate 13,799 of QZJD01000002.1, forward strand.
GCTTGTTTTCCATCATGCTGCTCCCGAGCCCCCTGGGCAGTAAATTGCATCGCCGGCCCCGATCCCGGGACGCGTCTTGACAGACCGGCAATCATGTTTATTTTTTCGCCGGAATTTCCGATAACCTCGCGGAAAACAAAACACCGGGCAGCCGCCTCTGCAATCCCGGGATGGCACGCGGCTTGCCCGCGCCAGAATCACTCATTTTGCAAGAGGCTCTTTATACATACACCAACTTTATCCTCGCGAACCAGAAAAAAGAGGCACAGACCATGAGCGAACAGACCATTACCCGTGAATTTCAGGCCAAGACCAGAAAGGTCCTCGATATCGTCATCAACTCGCTGTACACCGAACGCGACATCTTTCTTCGCGAACTGGTTTCCAACGCCGCCGACGCCCTGGAAAAATTCCGCCACCAGAGCCTGGTGCAAAAAGTAACCTTTGACGAGCATGTTCCCCTGGAGATCACCATTGACGGCGACGATAAGAAGCACATTCTGACGATCACCGATACCGGGATCGGCATGACCCTGGACGAGCTGGAAACAAACCTCGGGACCATCGCCCATTCCGGCTCGGGCCAGTTTTGGGAAAACCTCGCCGATGCCGCGAAAAAGGACGTCAATCTGATCGGCCAGTTCGGCGTGGGCTTTTATTCCGCCTTCATGGTGGCGAAAAAGGTAAGGGTCCAGTCCCGCTCCTGGGACGGCGGCGAGGGCCACGAATGGGAATCCGACGGCGGCGGCACCTACACGGTCAAGCCCTGTCCGGGTCTGCACCGGGGTACCAAAATCATCCTGGAACTCAAGGACGATGCCCAGGACTATGCGATCAAATACACCATCGAGCGGATCATCAGGCAGTATTCCTCCTTCGTCCCCTACCCGATCCTGGTCGACGGCAAGAAGGTCAACACCGTGCAGGCGATCTGGGCCCGGTCCAAGGGGGAGATCAGCGAAGAGGAATACACGGAGTTCTATAAGTTCGTCAGCAATACCACCGAGGAGCCGCTGATGCGGGTCCACTTCAGCGCCGACGCGCCGCTCGCCATCCAGGCTCTGCTCTACGTGCCCAGGGAGAACTTCGAGATCCTGGGCCTGGGCCGGGCCCAGCCCGGAGTCAACCTCTACTGCCAGAAGGTACTCATCGACCAGCACAGCGAGCACATCCTGCCGGAGTGGCTGCGCTTTCTCAAGGGGGTGGTGGACTCCGAAGACCTGCCCCTGAACATCTCCCGCCAGGCCCTGCAGGACAACGCCCTGGTCTTCAAGCTGCGCAAGGTTCTGACCAAGCGTTTCATCAAGTTCCTGAAAGAACAGGCCAAGGAGGCCCCGGACACCTACCTGGCCTTCTGGAAGACCTTCGGGATTTATCTGAAGGAAGGGATCACCTCCGATTTCGATTACCGCGAGGACCTGGGCGAGCTGCTCCGCTTTCAGTCCTCCAGGTCCGAAGGAGAGGGTCTCGTTTCGCTGGCCGATTATGCCGGCCGCATGCCGGAAGGCCAGGACAAGATCTACTACATCAACGGCCCCAGCCGCGAGGCCCTGGAGCGAGGCCCCTACGTGGAGATGTTCCGGAAGAGGAACATCGAGATCCTCTACACCCTGGAGCCCATCGACGACTTTGTCCTGAACCACCTGGGCGAGTTCGACGGCAAAAAACTGGTCTCCGCCGACCGGGCCGACCTGGAACTGCCGGAGGCTGCGGACAAGGAAGACGAGACGGCCGGGCAGCAAGGCGAACGGTTGGCCGAGGCGGACGCCGAATCCCTCTGCGCCTGGATGAAAGAGGTCCTGGGCGAGCGGATCAAGGAGGTGGCCCTGTCCCGCCGGTTGGTGGACAGCCCGGCGATGATCGTCAACGCCGACAGCTACCTCACCTCCTCCATGGAGCGGGTGCTGCGGGCCACGGCCCGGGAGGACCATCTGGCGATGAGCGGCAAAAAGAACATGGAAATCAACCCGGCCAGCCCCCTGATCAAAAAACTTGCCCGGCTGCGCGAGGCGGATCAGGACTTTGCCCGGGATATCACCGAGCAGATCTACGACAACGCCATGATCCAGGCCGGCCTGCTGGTGGACTCCCAGCAGATGGTCAGTCGCAACTACCGGATCCTGGAACGGATGGCCGGGAGGGAATGAAAGACGGAGGCCCCACTGGTCAATCTACTTGAAAAAAAAGGGGGTTCACGATATAGGAACTCATTCACTCCCGGAATCATTAGAACGCTGCCGGACCATTGTGCGAACCACTGGAGGAACCCCCATGCGTCGTCTCATTCTCGTCGGGCTTTCGCTGCTGCTCCTGCTGGGCGGCTGCTACAGCAAGCCGGTCCGCCATCTTGCCTCGGACGCCAGCCTGATCAGGGCCGGCGAATCGACCAGGCAGGACGTGCTTCGCTATCTCGGCGAGCCCAACGGCCGCCGGACGGTTTCGCCCGGCGTCGAGGAATTCGTCTACTACGAGGAACGACGCAGCCTGCTGCAACGGACGCCCCTGGTCGGTCCCTACATAGGCGTCGAGGGCAACGAGATGCTCATGATCACCCTGACCGGCGACCTGGTCACCGATTCGGTGTTCCGCACCTTCCGCAAGGATGAGCGCGACTGGGCCAACGATTTCACCTGGGAAGACGTAAAGTGACCCTGCCGCCGTCTTGGGATATCAACCAGGAGCGGATGGTTGAGGAACAACTGATCCCCCGGGGGATAACCGACCCGGCGACCCTGCAGGCCATGCGCACCGTGCCCCGCCACCTCTTCGTGGACGACGCCATGGCCTCCTGCGCCTACGGCGACTACCCCCTGCCCATCGGCGCGGGCCAGACCATCTCCCAGCCCTATATCGTCGCGCTGATGACCCAGAGCCTCCAGTTGCAGGGACACGAACGCGTCCTGGAGATCGGCACCGGCTCGGGCTATCAGGCTGCGATACTCTCCAGGATCTGCGAAAAGGTCTTTACCATCGAACGGATCGACTCCCTGCTGGTGCGGGCCCGCAAGACCTTTGACCGGCTCCACTACCACAACATCATCTCCCGCATCGACGACGGCACCGCCGGCTGGCCGTCCGAGGCCCCCTTTGACGGCATCCTGGTCACCGCCGGCGGCCCGAAGATCCCCGAGCCGCTCATCGAGCAACTGGCCGACCCCGGCCGCATGGTCATCCCGGTGGGCGACCAGTACCTGCAGGAGTTGCAGCTCCTGGAAAAGCGGGACGGCGCGGTAAGCGTCAGCACCATAGAATTCGTCCGATTCGTCAGCCTGATCGGTGCCCATGGCTGGGCCAACTGAGCCGGCCGGCGATTGTGGCCGGGCAGCGGTGAGCAGACGCCATCCCTGCGCCCTGATCAACGGAACACTGCGGCAGCACAAGAAAGAACTCATGTCCTGGAAATCTCTCGCCCTTGTCCTTACCCTGCTTGCGATCGTCGCGGCCTCCCCGGCCCGGGCGGCCTCCTGCCTGGCGGGCGGCTGCCACCAGGATATCGCCGGCCGCAAATACCTGCACGGCCCCATCGCCGCCGAACAGATGAGCGGCAACGGCTGCGCCGTCTGCCACGTCCCAGCCGGCAAGCCCTGCGCCCCGGGCAAGGCCGGGATATTCCGCCCCCTGGAAGACCCGGTCCGGATGTGCCAGCGCTGTCACTCCCGGGGAACCGGCACCCAGCACACCAGCAAGAAAATCAATTGCCTCAAGTGCCACGCCCCGCACGGCTCAGACACAAGCCCCGACCTCCAGCGCCCGTAGGGGCGGATCCCCGTGTCCGCCCGGATGTTCATAACCCCGGTGCCAACCGGATACCCAAAGGAGGAAGGATGGACGACAATCAAAAATATGACCCTGCTCTTCCCCGCCGCCGCTCCCTCCGATTGCCGCAATACAACTATTCCACCCCTGGGGCCTATTTCCTCACCATCTGCACCCGGCACCAAAAATGCCTGTTCGGCAATCTGATCAATGGGACAATGGCTCTCAATGACGCGGGCAGGATGGTGCAAATCATCTGGGAACAAATACCAAAGCACTACCGAGGCATCGAAACCGACGCATTTGTCGTAATGCCTAACCATATCCACGGGATCATTGTCATCACCGCCCCTCTCCCCGTTTGTTCCGCCACCGCCCCCCGCACCTGCCCGGTTACCCCAAACGCCCGTGGTGCCACCGTAGGGGCAGCCCCCCGTGTCTGCCCGGATGTTCCGGACACGGGGATCCCCGAAGACGGGCGGACACAGGGGTCCGCCCCTACGCATACACCTCGACCTGACCGGGTTGTATCGGTGCCGGAGGTGGTGCAACGGTTTAAATCCATGACCACCAAACGCTATGCCGACGGCGTCAGATATTCCGCCTGGCCGCCGTTTCCCGGCAGGCTCTGGCAACGCAATTATTACGAACACATCGTGCGCGGAGAAGAGGATCTCCACCGTATCCGCGAATACATCGCCAATAATCCGGCCAAATGGCCTTCGGACGGGCTCAACCCCATCACCCCCTGACCCGCAACCGGAAACCAATACCGCCCCCCGCACCGGCCCGGCCACCCCAAACACCCGTGGTCCCGCATGGCCAAACCCCCATCCCTGCCCGGATGTTCATAACACCCGCAATCCCGTAGGGGCAGACCCCCGTGTCTGCCCTTCTTCGGATTCGGTGCCCGGAACATCCGGGCGGACAAGGGGATCCGCCCCTACGGGTTATCGTCCCAAATTGGTGGTCACGGATTCTGCCGGCCCAGGGTTTCCGCCATCCGCCTCACTCTGACCATGGTTTCCGCCGGATCCATGGTCAGGAGGCAGCCGTCCCGTACCACCGGCCGCCCTCCCACGAGCACCGTCCGCACGTCGCTGCCCCGGGCGCTGTACACCAGGAGATCCGGTCCATGAAACGGCTGCAGGTGCGGCCTCTGCCGGTCGACCACGATCAGGTCGGCCAGGGCGCCTTCCCGCAGCACACCGCACTGGCCGGCAAGCCCCAGCACCCCCGCCCCCATGCCGGTGGCCATCGCCAGCACCTCTCCGGCCCGGACCGCCACCGGATCAAGGTCGCGCACCTTCTGCACTTTGGCGCAGACATCCATCTCCCGGAACAGGTCCAGGCCGTTATTGCTGGCCGGACCGTCCGTGCCCAGAGCCACCTGCAAGCCACCCGCGAGCATCCCGCGCAGCGGCGCGGTGCCCGAGGCCAGCTTCAGGTGCGATTGCGGGCAGATGACAATGCCGGCGCCCCGCCGGGCAAGGATCGCCAGGTCTTCCTCATCCACCCAGACGCAATGGATGCAGACCGTCCGCTCATCCAGAATGCCCAGGGCATCCAGGTGCTTCACCGGCGACGCACCCAGGGCGTCTTTGATCAACGCCTTTTCCTCCCTGGTTTCGGCCACGTGGATGAACAGGGGAATCTCCCGCCCCCGGGCCAAATCCTTGGCTGCCCGCAGGGTGCGGGCCGAACAGGTATAGGGCGAATGGGCGAAGACCGCCGGGCTGACAAGGGGATCGCGATCCAGCCAGTCGTCGAGAAAGCGGGCCGCCGCCTTGATGTTGTCTGCGGGATCGGGGACGCCGGGCGCCGGAAAATCGATGACCCCCTGAGCGGCCACCGCCCGCAGCCCGCAATCGGCAAAGGCGCGGGCCGCCGCTTCCATGCAGAAATAGCCATCCGCAACGCAGGTGGTCCCGGAGAGCAGCATCTCGGCGGCGGCGAGCCGGCTGCACCAGTAGACCATCTCCGGGTTGACCAGGCGGACCTCGGCCGGGAATATGTGGTCGTGCAGCCAGGTCAGCAGGGGCAGGTCGTCGGCCAGGCCGCGAAACAGGGTCATGGCCGCGTGGCAGTGGCCGTTGATCAGGCCGGGCAGAATTACCCCGCCCCGGGCGTCGATCACCTCACGCCCTTGCGGCGCGGCCAGTTCCGCCATCGGACCAAGAGCCGCTATCCGGCCGTTCCGGACCGCGACATAGCCGGGTTCGATAACCTTCGAAATACCGGGCTCGGGAAGGACCAGGCCATTAATCAGCAGAATATCAGGGGTCAGCATGGGATCACGAGAAGTGCTTGCATAATCATTATTTTTTGGTATATCACAGGTCACATGTTCACGGCGGCACTATACCCGAGCCCGGACACGGGCACAACTCTTCAGCAGACCGCCTTCCACTACTTTCAGACAGGAGCATCACGGCCCGGTCGGCCAGAGACCGGACCCGGATAAGATATTATGGGATTTCGTTGCGGCATCGTCGGCCTGCCCAATGTGGGCAAGTCCACCATCTTTAATGCATTGACCGCCGCGGCCATTGCCGCGGAAAACTACCCCTTCTGCACCATCGAACCCAACGTCGGCATCGTGCCGGTGCCGGACGAACGCCTGGATAAACTGGCCGAACTGGTCCACACCCGGAACAAGGTGGCCACCCAGATGGAGTTCGTGGACATCGCCGGCCTGGTCAAGGGGGCGAGCAAGGGCGAGGGGCTGGGCAACCAGTTCCTCGGCCACATCCGACAGGTGGACGCCATCGTCCATGTGGTCCGCTGCTTTGCCGATGACAACGTCGTGCACGTGGACGGCTCGGTGGACCCCCTGCGCGACCGTGAGGTGATCAACACCGAGCTGATCATCGCCGACCTGGACACCGTGGACCGGCGGCTGGCCAAGACCCGCAACCAGGCCAAGTCCGGCGACAAGAAGCTCCTCGCCCAGGCGGCCTTCCTGGAGCAGCTGCACGGAGTCCTGGACAACGGCCGGCCGGCGCGCGCCGTCGAGGCGGCGGACCCGGCGCAGCAGGAGGTGCTGCGCGAGCTCTGCCTGCTCACCGACAAGCCGGTGCTCTACGTGGCCAATGTCCATGAAAACGACCTGGCCACCGGCAACCCGCTGGTGGCCAAGCTTACCGCGGCGGCCGAGGAGGAAGGGGCAAAGGTGGTGATGATCGCCGGCTCCATCGAGCAGGAACTGAGCCTGCTCAGTCGCGAGGAGCAAAAGGAGTTTCTCGCCGACCTGGGTCTTGCCGAGCCGGGCCTGAACCGGCTGATCCACGCCGGCTATGCCCTGCTCGACCTGATCACCTTCTTCACCGTGGGCGAGAAGGAGACCAAGGCCTGGACCATCAAGCGCGGCACCCGGGCGCCGGGCGCGGCGGGCAAGATCCACTCCGATTTCGAGCGCGGTTTCATCCGGGCGGAAGTAATCGCCTACCAGGACTACCTCGCCTGCGGCAGTGAGGCCAAGGCCAAGGAAAAAGGACTGATGCGCTCCGAAGGCAAGGAATACGTGGTCCAGGACGGAGATTGTATACTCTTCAGATTCAATGTGTGATAGCCAATGAAAACAGAGTATCGCAAAACCCTCTATATCACTGACCTCAAAGAGGGCCAGCAGCTCTCCGACCTGTTCCTGGTCAGCAAAAAAAACCTGGCCGAAACCAAGAGCGGCAACCCCTACCTCGCCCTGACCCTCATGGACAAGAGCGGCGAGATCGAGGCCCGGGCCTGGGAAAACGCCGCCCGCCTGGACGCCCTGGCCGAGGTCGGCCGGATCGTGGCGGTGGAGGGACAGGTCAAGGCCTTCCGCGACCAGCGGCAACTGAACATCACCGGCATGCAGCCCGTGGCCGAAGGAGCTGTCGATCTGGCGCACTTCATGCCGGCAAGCAAACGCCCGGTTTCCGAAATGCAGGCTGAACTGGCCCAATGCATCGCCTCGGTCACCGATCCCGGCCTGCGCAAACTGCTCGCCGGCCTCTTTCGCGGCAAGCTCCTGGAGGAGTTCAGCCGCGCCCCGGCGGCGAAGATGATGCACCACGCCTGCCTGGGCGGGCTTCTGGAACACACCCTGAGCGTCGCCGGCCTCGCCCTGAAGATCTGCGAACACTACGAGCAGCTCGACCGGGACCTGCTCCTGGCCGGCGCCCTGCTCCATGACCTGGGCAAGGTCCGGGAGTTCAGCTACAGCTCGCTGCCCTTCGACTACACCGATCAGGGCCGGCTCATCGGCCACCTGGTCCTGGGCGCGGAGATGGTCCGGAGCCAGGCCGAGCACGTGCCGGCGCTCGCCCCGCAGAAACTGGAGCAGCTCCTGCATCTGATCCTCAGCCACCATGGCCGCTTTGAATTCGGCGCACCCTGCCTGCCCATGACCAGCGAGGCCATCCTCCTCCACCATCTGGACGACATGGACGCCAAGATGGAACTCATCAACCGGCTCAGCGAGCAGGTAGAAGGGGACGGCTACCAGTGGAGCGACTACCAGCGGTCCCTGGAGCGGTTTCTCTTCCTGAAGGGCCGGGATGCGGCCCCCCGCCGGCACGCTCTCCAAACTGAGGAGCCCGGGGAGCCTGAGCAAAAAAAAGCTGACAAGCCGGGCCGGCAGCCGACCTTGTTTTAGCTGACTGCCCCTCACCCCGGCCCTCTCCCAGAGGGAGAGGGAGTATTGATTTCTCTCGCCCATTGGGAGAGCGAGTATTAATTTCCCTCGCCAGTTGGGAGAGGGTGGCCGGAGGCCGGGTGAGGGCCGCCGATCCCAGGGAGCGTTACAAATCAAACGTATGCACAACCTTACACCATGCACCTGACGCAACTCCTCGGCCAGACCAAGGCGGTCAACCTGCTGCGCCGCGCCCTCACCGGCGGACGCCTCGGCCACGCCTATCTTTTCACCGGCCCGGACGGGGTGGGCAAGGCCACCGCCGCCCGAGCGATGGCCGCCAGCCTGCTCTGCCGCGAGGATGCAGAATCCGCGCCCTGCGGCCGCTGCCCCGGCTGCCTGAAATTCGTCTCCGGCAACCATCCCGATTTCCTGTCTGTCCGGCCCGACGGCGCGGTGATCAAAATCGACCAGGTCCGGGAACTGAAAAAGGCCCTGGTCTTCCCGCCCCTGGAAGCCCCCCTGCGGGTGACCCTCCTGGAGGAGGTGCACACCATGCGGCGGGAGGCGGCCAACAGCCTGCTCAAGATCCTGGAGGAGCCGCCGCCCGACAACCTGCTCCTGCTCACCACCGACGAGGCGGAGCCGCTCCTGCCGACCATCCTCTCCCGCTGCCAGGTTATCCCCTTCTCGCCCCTCCCCCTGGCGGCGACCATCGAGATTTTGCAACGGATGCATCCCGGCCTGGACGAGGAAAACGCCCGCACCCTGGCCGCCCTTGCCGGGGGCAGTCCCGGGCGCACCAAGGGCATCAATCATGCCGAACTCCTGGACCTGCATCGTGATATCCTGGAGGGCCTTCTGGCAAAGGGCGCCGGCGAAGCCGACCAGGTCGAAACCGCGCTCCGCCTGGCGGCACGGGTCAGCAAAAGCGACGGCCTGGAGACCCTGCTGGATCTCCTTCGTCTTTTCTGCAAAGACGTCATGGCGACCTGTTGCCGCTACCCGGGCGCCGATGCGTCGCAGCAGCCCGCGCAAATCCTTGCACGGGCAAGAGAACGCTGGAACTTGCCGGAACTTTCTGATAATATACAGGCCATTGACGCAGCCCTGCAGGCTCTGGCCCGAAACTGCAACAGGCAGTTGGTCTGCGAGGTGCTCTTCCTGCGGCTGCTCGCAGGAGCTGCGCAACAGCAGGCAACCTGAACCCGAGATCCCGAACCGATGAGCGAAGCAAGCGAAAACATCCAGGAACCCGTCCCCGCCGAGACCGAGCCTTCTTCTCCTGCCCAGGGCGTTTCCGGGGAGGAGCAGAAGTTGTTCTACCGGGTACGGTTCCGGGACAAGGGACAGGAGTTCACCGCCGAGAGCCGGATCAGCGGCCTGTTCAAGGGCGACGTGGTCATGATCCGGACCGAGCACGGCCCGGAACCGGCCCGCATTGCAGGCCGGGCGCCCGGCTCGCCCGATCACGCCGTGGAGCGCCTGGCTTCCCTGCAGATCGCCCGCCGGGCCACGAGTGAGGAACAGGAAAAATATGTACGGCTCGCCGAGATGGAACAGGAAGCCCATCTGCTCTGCGCCGGGGAAATTGCAAAACTCGGCCTGCCCATGCAGCTCATCCAGGTGGAACGGTTCTTCAACGGCTCCAAGATCATCTTCTACTTCACCGCCGAGAGCCGGGTGGATTTCCGCGAACTGGTCAAAAACCTGGTGCAGGAGTTCCGCACCCGGGTAGAGATGCGCCAGATCGGCGTGCGCCACGAAACGCAGCTGCTCGGAGGACTCGGCGCCTGCGGCCGGGAACTGTGCTGCAGCTCCTTTCTGAAAAAATTCGAATCGGTCTCCATCAAGATGGCCAAGACCCAGGACCTCCCCCTGAACCCGGCCAAGATCTCCGGACTGTGCAACCGGCTGCTCTGCTGCCTGACCTACGAATACGAAGCCTACCGCTCCATCAAGAAGGAAATGCCCCGGGTCGGCAAAGCCATTCGCCTGGACGGCCGGATGTACAAGGTGGTGCGGATCATGGCCATCCAGGGCAAGGTGCATGCCGTGGACGAAAGCGGCGAAGAGGTCGTACTGAGCGAGGAGCAGTGGCGGACGGCGGAACCGGTCCACCTTAAGCCCCAGGGAAAAGGGCAGGCAACGGAAAAATGACCACTTATATCACCACTCCCATCTATTACGTCAACGCCCTGCCCCATCTGGGCCATGCCTATACCACCATCGTCGCGGACACCTACAGCCGCTTCCGCCGGCTGTGCGGCGACCGGGTCCGCTTCCAGACCGGTACCGACGAGCACGGCGAGAAGATCGCTCAGGCTGCCGAGGCGGAAGGGGTCTCGCCGCGGGCGTACGCCGACCGGATCAGCGACGCTTTCCGCCAAACCTGGCCGCTGCTGGCCGTCGAGCCGGACCATTTCATCCGCACCACCGACCCCGGCCATATCAGGACCGTGCAGGACATTCTGGCCAAGGTCCATGCGGCTGGCGACATCTATTTCAGCGAATACACCGGCCTCTACTGCCAGGGCTGCGAGCGATTCCTCACCGAAAAGGAGCTGGTGGACGGCAACTGTCCGGATCACCAGAAGCCGCCCAAGGAGATCTCGGAACAGAACTACTTCTTCCGAATGAGCCGCTACCAGCAGTGGCTCATCGACCACATCAAGGCCAATCCGGACTTCATCACCCCGGAGCGCTACCGCAACGAGGTGCTCTCCTTTCTCAGCGAACCCCTGGAAGACCTCTGCATCTCCCGGCCCACCAGCAGGCTGACCTGGGGCATCCCCCTGCCCTTTGACGACAAGTTCGTCACCTATGTCTGGTTCGACGCCCTGATCAACTACCTGACCGGCATCGGCTATCCGGATGGCCCGGACTTCCAGGAGTACTGGGCCTCGGCCGAGCACGTCATCGCCAAGGACATCCTCAAGCCGCACGCCATTTACTGGCCGACCATGCTCAAGGCCATGGGCCTTCAGCCCTACAGGCGGCTGCACGTGCACGGCTACTGGAACGTGGACGAGACCAAGATGTCCAAGTCCATCGGCAACGTGGTGCGGCCCGGCGAACTCGTCGCCGCCTGCGGGACCGACACGGTCCGCTACTTCGTGCTGCGCGAGATGAGCTTCGGCCTGGACGCCTCCTTTTCCGGGACGGCCATTGTCGAGCGCCAGAACTCCGACCTGGCCAATGATCTCGGCAACCTCTTTTCCCGCGCCCTGACCATGCTCGCCAAATATGCCGGCGGCACCGTGCCCGCGCCGGACGAGGCGGCAATGACCGCGGAGGACCGGCAATTGACCGCGGACCTTCTTGAAATGGTTTCCATCTATCGCCGGGAAATGGACCAGTTCAACTTCAGCCGCGCCTTGCAGGAGATCTGGAAGGTCATCGGCCAGCTGAACCGGTTCATCGTCGTCAATGCCCCCTGGGAGCTGGCCAAGGATCCCGCGCTGGCCGGGCGGCTGCGCACCGTGCTCTCCCTCCTCGCCGAGGCGCTGCGCCTCATCGCCCTGGTCCTGCGGCCGGTGATGCCGGAGGCCGCCGCCCGCATGGCCCGCGCCCTGGGCCTGGCCGAGGAAATGGCCGCGGCGACCCTGGAACGCGACGGCGTCTGGGGCCTGCTCCGGCCGGGTGCCGCCTTGGGCGAGATCCCGCAGCTCTTTCCCCGGATCGACAAGAAAAGCCAACCGGCGGCCCCGACCACGACCACGGTGAAAAAGGAAGCAAAACCGGCATCCGCCCCGCCGGCTCCGATGCCGGCCCCGGCGGAACACGACGGGGTGATCACCTTTGACCAGTTCGGCAAGGTGGAACTGCGGGTGGGCCGGGTGACCGCGGCCGAGAAGGTCGCCAAATCTGACCGGCTGCTGAAGCTCACCGTGGAAGCCCCGGAGGCGCGGACGATTGTCGCGGGCATCGCCCGGTACTACCAGCCCGAGGAGGTTGTCGGCCGCCTGGTCCTCATTGTGGCTAACCTGAAACCGGCCAAGCTCATGGGCGTCACCTCCCAGGGGATGGTCCTGGCGGCCAAGGAAAAGGATGCCGCCGGCAACGAGCGCCTGGTCCTGGCCACAGTGGCCGGAGAAATCGCCCCGGGCAGCCGGGTTGCCTGACCCCTAACGGAGGATTCCATGTTCATGCTGACCAACTTCCTGCTGGCCCTGGCCAAGCTGATCGATTTCGTCCTGAGCGCCTATATCTGGCTGGTCATCGCCCGGGCGGTCATCTCCTGGGTCAACGCCGACCCCTACAACCCGGTGGTGCGCTTCCTGGTCCAGGTCACCGATCCCATTCTTTCCCGGATCCGCCGGGTCCTCCCGCCCATGGGCGGCATCGACCTGAGCCCCATGGTCCTGATCCTGGCGATCATTTTTCTGCAGAGCTTCCTCGTGCCCACTCTGAAGCAGATCGCCCTCACCCTGCAGTAAAACCGGCAATGCCCTATCTGCGCGCCATGCCGGACGGGACCCTGCTCCTCAACCTCCATGTCCTGCCGCGAACGAGCAAGAATGAGCTGGCAGGCCTGCACGGCGACGCCCTCAAGCTGCGCCTGACCACCCCGCCGGTGGAAGGCCGGGCCAACCAGGCGGTGCTTGCCTTCCTGGCCAAACTCCTCCACCTGCCCAAATCGGCGCTGACCATCAAAAGCGGTCGGCAGAGCAGGGAAAAGCAGGTGCTGATCAGAGGCTGTTCAGAGGAACAGGCGCGGGCAGCGCTGGTAACAGCGCTTTTCCGACAAGACGGCAAGATCAACGGATAAGGACCACCCGATGCGTACCGAAATCGCCACCTTCGCCCAACTGCTTCGCACCTCCTGGGACCAGTATAAACAACGCGCTCTGCCGCTTTTGGCGGTCATCCTCATCAGCACCGTGGTCGTGGGCGGCCTGTTCCTGGTCCTGATGCTCGGCATCAGCATGGGCGGGGCCATGCTGGCCCATTTCACGGATGAACGGACCGCGACCTGGCTGGTCATTCTCCTGGCCTGCATCCTGCTCCTGGTGCTTGTTGTGCTGATCTTCTGGGTGCAGACGGCGCTGTTCGTTCTGGTGGTAAAGGAAGAACTGGGGATCATCGAGGCCTTTCAGGCCGGCTGGGATTATCTCTGGCCCATGGCCTGGGTCCTGACTCTGGCCTCCGGCATCCTGATCAGCGGCTTTGCCCTGGGCATCCTGCCCGGCATTCTCTTCGCGGTCTGGTTCACCTTCGGCATGTACGTGCTGTTGGAGGAAGACCGGCGGGGCATGGAAGCCCTGCTCGCCAGCCGCGAATATGTCCGGGGCCACTGGTGGAATATCTTCGGCAAGGTCCTGGCGCTCTGGCTGCTCTCCGCGGTGGTCGGCCTCATCCCCTTTGTCGGCCAGATCTTTTCACTGCTGTTCGCCCCCTTTTTCCTGCTCTTTCTCCTCTCCCTCTACCGGGACCTCAAAACGGTCAAGGGCGAAGCGGTCGTGACGGCGGGCTCGGGGACACTGGCCTTCTGGTGGTTCCTGGCGGTGGTCGGCCTGCTCCTGCCCCTGCTGGCCATGGGCCTGGCCTTCTTTGCCCTGCTCACCGGAGAGCAGGAGTGGATGCACCTTCCCGGCCCCATGCACGGCAGGTGGCTGTAGCAGCCCCGCCGGCCCGCCCATGTAAAGAATCTTGCCAAATCGTTTTCTTTAAGGCATAATCTTTACATATAAGATATCTTTTCCCGAAAAAAATGGAGAAATACATGAAAGCGGCACGCCTACTGCTGCCGGCCGTTCTGGCCGGCCTGTGTCTGCATGGCGCGGCAACGGTGCAGGCCGTTGCCCTGGACCCGGGGCAGGAACAATTTTTCTCGCAGTTCCGTACGGCTATCTCCGGGGAAGACGCCCGCAGGCTTATCGATCTGACCCATCCCCAGGCCAGGGAATGCACCCGGGATGACGAGCAGGAAGCTTATTACGGCCTGATCATGCAGGGCCTGGTCCAGATGCTGGGCCGCCAGCAGATCATCAAGGAGATCAGCAGCAGGAAAATCGAGGTGCAGGACATGCAGCAAAGCTCGGAGGCCGCGGCCCAGGCCAGCATGAAGTGGCCGATTCAGCCCGAGGAGCAGCTCATCGTCCGCTACGAAAAGGACGGCGCCGAAACCACGGCCACCCTGTATATCGCCAGGGAACAGGACCAGTGGAAGTGGATTCACCTCTGCTACCAGTAGTCCTTCCGCCTCAGCCGTAAACCGCCGCCGCCCCGCCGTTGCCCGGGGCGGCATAAAGGGCGGCCCTTTCTTCAGGCAACGGCCCGGGACCTGGTCAACGGTCTCCCGCCAGAATACTGCCCAGCGGGCCGAGGACCGACCCCTCGCCCTTGCTGCCGCCCCGCTGCGGCGCCGCCTGCAGCATCCGCCCGGCCAGGCGGGAGAACGGCAGGGACTGCAACCATATCCGGCCCGGCCCCTGCATGGTGGCGAAGAAGAGCCCCTCGCCGCCGAAGAGCGCGGTCTTGATCCCGCCGGCCTGCTGAATATCGAAATTGACGCTCTGCTCAAAGGCGACCACGCAGCCGGTGTCCACATGCAGGACCTCACCGGCCTGCAGCTGCCGCTCCACCACTGTGCCGCCGGCATGGACAAAGACCTGCCCGTCCCCTTCCAGTTTCTGCATGATGAATCCCTCGCCGCCGAACAGACCGGTCAAAATCCTGCGTTGCAGGAAAATGCCGATGGCCACCCCCTTGGCCGCGCAGAGAAAGCTGTCCTTCTGGCAAATCAGGCAGCCGTTCACGCTGCTCAGATGGATAGGAATGATATTGCCGGGATAGGGTGCGCCGAAGGCCACATGCGCCTTGCCCTGGCCGGTATGGGTAAACACGGTCATGAACAGGCTCTCACTGGTGAGCAGCCGCTTGCCGGCGCCGAGCAGTTTGTCCATGAAGCCGCCGCCGCTGCCGGCGGAGCCGTCGCCGAAAATGGTCTCCATCTGGACCGCCGGATCCTTGTACATCATCGCGCCCGCCTCGGCCAGGGCGCTCTCGCCCGGATCAAGCTCCACGTCCACGAACTGCATCTCCGCGCCGAACACCTTGAAATCCACCTCGTCCGCCCGGGCCATGCGCTGCGGAGCAGGCGGAATGGGACCGGGGGCCGGCGAGACCTGCTGCAGCTCACCGATACTGGCGATGGGCAGCCACTCGGCAAACCCTTCCCGCCAGGCAAAACCGTTCGGGTTGCTCCTCGCCTGCTCGGCGGCCTGGGCGTGGGTCAACGGCCCGACCTGTTTTCCGTCAAAACTCAAGTACCATTGTGACATCGTACAACTCCCTTTCGGTGATGGTTGACAACGCTGCCGGCTCACGGAACCGGCCGCTTACGGATTTGCGATTCCCAGGGCCTGGTGCATGGTGTCCAGATCCGTTTGGGACAGAGCCAGCCGCTGGGCAAGGTCCCGCAGATAGGCCCGTTCGGCATCGGTGTCCACCTCGATGGCCAGCAGGGAAACCCCGTAGACCTGGCGGGCCATGGCCTCGGACTTGACCTGCGAGACGATGGCCTCCAGCGAGGCGGGCGCAAAAAGCTCATTGACCAGAAAGGCGCGCTCCTCCTGACTCAGATCAGCGCCCTGAAACTTCTCCAGGATCCGCTGCCGCTCCTCCTGGTCGATGGCGCCGTCGGCATTGGCCGCCGCGATCATCGCCCGGATGAGGAGCGTCGCGTCGTTCCGGCCGGCCTCGGCAGGGGTCGCGCCGGGCGGCGGAACCGCGGCCGATGCCGGAGTTGCGCCGGGCGGAGGCGGCGGCGCGGGCGCCGAAGATGTCATTCCCGGCGGCGGTGGCGGCGGCGCGCCCGCCCCGGGAGCGGAAGGCGGCACACCGCCGCCATAGCCGGCAGGCGCGGGCTGGGCCGGTGCGGAAGTTTTTTTCATATAGTGATCCGCGGCGGCGATGGCCACGCCCAGAATTCCCATGCCCAACTGGCTGGTCAGCACATTGGCCCCGCCGCGCCGCTTGCTCCCGCCGAGCAGACTGCCCAGCAACTTTTCCGGTTTAAACATATTGTGCTCCTTCGGAGTGATTGATTGTTTCGAAAACCAGCGGACCGGGCAACAGTCGTTGCGTCTTCCTGCCGCGGCTCCGCTTCCGCTGCGATATTATGAACTCCCCGGCCTGAAAATGAAAGGAAAATGATACGTTTTGCAGGACCGATCCTGCCATAAACCAAGCCTCGGCTTTCCGCCCTGTTCCATCCGGGCCGCGAATGACCGGACATCCTTTCGGCCTGGCCCCCGGCCACAGTCTGACCTTGCCGCTTGCCGCGTCGGGAAAGAGCTGATACACTAAGAAAAGCGACGTACCGGCATTCGGCCGCCACCCTCCCGGCACCACATTTTTTGCCGGACAACCAGGAACGCAACCGGTGGAAAGCCAAGAGTGGAAAAGAACCAGCGATGAGCAAATCATGAAGTGGCGTATCTGGGACATCATCGACCTGGAATTCCTCCTGCACCGGGATGCCGCCGCCGCGCCCGAGGAACAGGCGCGGTTTCACGCACGGGACCGGACGATTTTCCTCAACGCGGCCGGGCCGGCAACCGGGCCGGAAAGCGCAGCGGACCGGCGAAGCCTTCTCAAGGCCTGGCTCAACCACGGCCGCGCATCGGCACAAACCGCCGCCGCCGTCCTGCCCGGCGAAACAGCGGCCGGCATCTACGCGCTGCTGCGCATCGCGTTTCCCGTTGCCGGCCTGCTCATCGGAGGGGCGGCCGCTCTTTCCTTTCTGAGCTACACCGGCGACCGCCCGGTCAATGTCTTTGCCTACCTGACCCTTTTCGTCGCTTCCCAGTTATTGTTTCTGCTCTTCCTGCTGGGTCTTTCCCTGTACCGGCTGGCAAGACGCTCAAGGCTCGCCGACTCGCCCCTTTACTCGCTCATCGCCAGGACCATCCTCCGGCTTATCCTTTCGGCGCGCCACCGCGTCGGCGAAAAACTCGGCGCGGCGCAGCGTCTCGCCGCCCAGGCCGCCATGGGGACGATCATCAGCAAGGGCCGTGCCTACGGTCCCCTCATGACCCTGCCGATTGTCCTCTTGACTCAGCTCTTCGGCGTCGGGCTCAACCTGGGCCTGCTGGGCGCGACCCTCTTCAAGGTGGCCACCGCCGACATTGCCTTCGGCTGGCAGTCCACCCTGCGCCTGAGCCCGGCGGCCGTGCACACCCTGGCCGAGAAGATCGCCCTGCCCTGGTCCTGGGCGGTGGGCGGCGAAGCGGCCCTGCCGACCCTTACGCAGGTTGAGGGAAGCCGCATCATCCTCAAGGAGGGCATCGCCCACCTGGCCACCCCTGACCTGGCGTCCTGGTGGCCGTTTCTCTGCCTGGCCGTGCTGATCTACGGCCTGCTGCCCCGTCTCCTCCTCTTCCTCGGGGTCGCCCTGTCCCTGCGCCGCCGTCTCGACGCCCTGGATTTCCGGCAGGGCAGCCACGAACAGCTGCTGCTCCGCATGTCCACCCCCCTGGTCTCCACCCGGGGACAACGGGTCGACGAGCCGGCAGCGGCCGCCCCCGACCAGGCGGCGCCGCGCCCCGCCCGGGAACGAGAAAATGCGTCCGCCCCGGCCCGCCGGCTCCTGGTCCTGATCCCGGACGAGCTCTTTACCGCCACCAGCCGGGAGGAAATCGAAGCGGCGGCGAACCGGAGCGGCAGGTACCGGATCGCGGAGATCCTCCGGACCGGACTGGACTATGACGCGGACCGCGACCTGCTCGCCGCCCTGCCGAATCGGGCGGCCATTGCCGAAACCGATCTGCTCCTCATCCAGGAGGCCTGGCAGCCGCCGATCCTGGAACAGCTCGATTTTCTTAGGGAGCTGCGCCGGGCGGTGGGGCCGGCGGCCTGCATCCGGATCGGCCTGATCGGCAAGCCGAAACCGGACACCATCTTCACCCCGGCCGCCGACGAGCAGCGCCGGGTCTGGCTCCAGAAAACCGCCGGCCTCGGCGACCCCTGCCTCCTCTGCGAAGGACTGGTACACCATGCCTCCTGATCATATCCTGGAATTCGCCATTGTCGGCCATCCCAACGAAGGAAAATCCTCCGTGCTCTCGACCCTCGCCGAGGACGACAGCGTCCGGGTCAGCCCCACTCCCGGCGAAACCCTGGTCTGCCAGACCTTCCCGGTGGTGATCGACGGCCGGGAGGTCATCCGTTTCGTGGACACACCGGGTTTCGAACACCCGCGGGAAATGCTCCACCAGCTCCAGAAACTGCACGAAGAAACCGCCGATTTCCTGCGGATCTTCCGGGAGAAAAACCGGGACAACCCCGGCTTTGCCAAGGACATCGAACTCCTCCTCCCCCTGACCGGCGGCGCGGGAATCATCTACGTGGTGGACGGCTCCCGGCCGGTGCGCGGCGTGGACCGGGCGGAGATGGAGATCCTCCGCCTCACCGGCCTGCCGCGGATGGCCATCCTCAACTGCAAGGAGGAGGACGCCGCCTATCTGGAAGAGTGGAAGGACGAGTTCCGCAAGACCTTCAATGTCTTCCGGGTCTTCAACGCGCACCGGGCGACCTATGCGGAGCGAATCTCCCTGCTGGAGGCTCTGAAACACATCGACCAGGACTGGCAGGAGCGGTTGGACACGGTCATCACCGCCTTTAAAAATGACTGGGACCGGCGCACCCGGACCACCGCCGGGATCATCACCGGGATGCTCGCCGAATGCCTGGCCTATACCCTGCGCAAAACCCTGGCCGAGGAGGCCGACGAGAAGCAGGCGCTTTCCGAGATGCGCCTCGCCTACGAAAAGCGGATCGCCGGGATCGAGACCCGCGCGCACCGGCAGATCCGCAGCCTGTTCAAGCACAACATCTTCAACTATGATCTGCCGCCCCGCTCCATCCTCCACGAGGAGCTGTTCAGCGAGAGCACCTGGAACTTTCTCGGCCTGAGCCGCCGGCAGCAGATCGTCGCCGCCGGTCTCGGCGGGGCCGGCCTGGCCGCGGTGCTGGATGCGGCAACGGTGGGGACCAGCTTCGGCCTGTTCTCGGCGGTCGGGGGACTTGCCGGCGCCGCCTGGGCGGCGTGGGGAGGTAAGGGGCTGGCGGAAAGCAAAATCCTCGGCATCCCGCTGGGCGGCCGGGAAATACGGATCGGACCGGCCAGGAACGTCCAGTTCATGTACGTCCTGCTCGACCGTGGCCTGCTCTATTATTCGCACATCATCAACTGGGCGCACGGCCGCCGCGACTCCAGGCCGGAGCAGCCCGCCCGGGAAAACATCAGCTACACAACCCGCTGGGACAGCTCCGCCCTCGCCGCCTGCGCCGTTTTCTTCCGGGAAGCCACCTCAGGAAACAACACCGGCACGGACGCTGAACAGAAATTACAAAACATCCTCATCAACCAGATGCGCGCCATATCTACCAGCGAGGAGGCCCCGGAATAAGGGCAATTTCAGGAGGAGGGTCGGAAGCGCAGCACATCCCCAACGAAGCGATAGACCGGACCGTCACCCTCCCCCCAACCCCCTCCCGTCAAGGGAGGGGGAAATACATGGCGCATACGTCAAGGGAGGGGGAAATACATAGCGCATAGGTCAAGGGAGCGGGAAAGCAGCTTTTCCCCTCCCCCCCCGAGGGGGAGGGCTAGGGTGGGGGGGATGGTCGGGAGCGCAATTCATCCACACGAAGCGCCAATTCCCAAACACGAAGCGCAAGCCTGCACCGTCACCCTCCCCCTAACCCCCTCCCGTCAAGGGAGGGGGAAATACCTGGCGCATACGCCAAGGGAGCGGGAAATACATGGCGCATACGTCAAGGGAGGGGGAGTAACTGGCGCATACGTCAAGGAAGGGGGAAAGCAGCTCTCCCCCCCCCCGAGGGGGAGGGCCAGGGTGGGGGGGATGGTCGGGAGCGCAATTCATCCACACGAAGCGCCAATTCCCAACCACGAAGCGCAAGCCTGCACCGTCACCCTCCCCCCAACCCCCTCCCGTCAAGGGAGGGGGAGTACCTGGCGCATACGCCAAGGGAGCGGGAAATACATGGCGCTTGCGTCAAGGGGGGGGGGAGAAATATATCCCCCTCTTACTCTTCGGGCTGGAGGATTCTCGTGCGGATCAGACCGAAAAAGGAGCTGCCGGGCATGGCGAAAAACCAGCCAAGGTGGACCTGGCAGGTCGCGCAGACCGCGTACTGCCATTTGCTGCCGGCGAACCAGGCGAACTCGCTGGTCGGTTCGCCGTAAACCTGGCAACCGGCCGCCCTGCCGAAACAGCAGATCTCAAAGACAATCCCGGCGGGATTGAAAAAGGTGTGAATATGGGTGCCGTTCACCGCTACCCCCTCGCGCCGTTCGGTGACCGGCGCACGGCAGGTCCCGCAGAGGATGGCCTCCTCCGGCTCCATCGCCGGTTCTTCCTTGTCGGCGGACTCCGGCAGATCGCCGCGCAGCGGCGCCCCGACCTCCCGGCACCAGCACCCGGGATCAGGCCATATCTCCGGAACCATGATAATGGGCAACAATGGCCTGCACCAGATCGGGAATGGTATAGCGCTCGGGCTGGACCCCTACGGTCAGCCCGCTCTCCGCAACGGTCTTCGCGGTG
>QZJD01000080.1 GCA_003604995.1 Desulfobulbus sp.
ATCAGATAAACACCTCTTATCCTCCGGTCCCACGCCGCGGGACCGGAGGATAAAGGTCCAATGTTTCGCTGATTTCGCCTGTTGTCCGGGAGGGAGAACACATGAAAATTAACTTCGTATTCAGGTCGCTGTTTTTGGCCCAGCTCCTGCTTCTTGCAGCACCGGGAGCACACGCCGCCCTCGACCCGCCGCACGATACGGCAGGCTGCCTTTCCTGCCACGATATGACCTCAACTGAGGCCAATCTCCTGCCGCCGCTCGGCCATCCGGCCACCAGCATTGATGAAACACCTGGAAATGTTACCTGTGAAAAATGTCATCTCTACGGCGAACTCGGCATTCCCGCGGTATCCACCACCCATTCCAGCCGCGCGATTGACGGCTCCAGCACCTGGACGGTCGAGTGCTCAGTCTGCCACAACCAGCATCTCCAGGAGCAGGAGGGCAACGGCAGCACCTACGGCAAATTTATCCGCCGCTCCATCAACCTGGCCAATATCAAGGGCGCGGACGGCAACCCCCTGCCGGGCAAGTCGGGAGACATGTCCGTAGTCTTTACAGGGCCGACCGGTCCCAACTCTTTTGCCGACGGCGAAGGTGCCATGGACGGGATCTGCGAGGTCTGCCACACCCAGACCAACCATTTCAGAAACGATGGAACTGCTCCGGACCAGCTGCACAGCAAGGATCAAAACGGGAATCCCGCCAGGATCGGCCCAGGCAATGACTGTACGGTCTGCCATAGACATGAGAATGGCTTTGCCGTGGACATGCCATCGCACTCCGCCGCTCCCGGCAGCGACTGGGTTATTGTTTTTGAAGAAGGCACCCATGACTCAGTCATGGTGGGAGATGGCGCGGTTTATGCCGAGTGCAGGATGTGCCACAACACCGAGTTATCCGCCGCACATGACTACCAGTGCCTGGTCTGCCATCCTTCACCGGCCGAGACCGTGGTCGGCTCCTGGGCTGGCGGCTGCCAGCAGGGGGGCTGCCATAGCACCTTTCACGCTGACGTAAGTGCCGCACACAATGCCGTGGACGATGATTGCAGCAAATGCCATGGTCCGGACTGGTGGCCGACAAGCGCTGAATGCGCGAATTGCCATGCCTTGTATAATCCCGCGGACACAACCCCGCCGGTCACCACGTCCAATGCCAAGACCTCCTACCTGGGACCGGCCCGCATCGAATACACCGTCAGGGATGGCGGCAAGGTGGTCGTGGCCCAGTCGTACTCGCGGGTTGATGGCGGACCTGATCTAATGGGGTCGAGTATTCTCGTTACGGAAACCGGCGATCATACTTTGGAATTCTGGTCGGTTGACCAGGCCAACAATGAAGAGTCGCCGCCGAAGGAAGCTCAGTTCAACATCATTGATGATACCACTCCTCCGGTGACGACCTCCAATGCACAGACCTCTTATTACAATTTCGCCTCCATTTCGCTGACCGCTACAGATGATGGCGATCTTGGTCCAAAAACAACGTATTACTCTCTGGACGGGGAGGAGACCAAAACCGGAACTTCCGTCTATGTGTCGGGTGCGACCGGCACCTTCGATCATGCCCTTGATTTCTGGTCGGAGGACTGGTCGGGGAATGTGGAGACGGCCACCAGGGTAGACTTCTCCATTACCAAGGGCACCGGCACCTTCCGCATGTGGGGCGGGGGCACCTCGTGCGCCAATGATCCCGACGCGGATGCTTTCTGGATCATTAAACGCAATGATTATAACGGGACGGTATTGGCGGAGGGGACCGACGGCTGCAACGTGGACTTTCCGGTGGGTCCGACGATTTATTTTATCATGGTCGAGTGGTGGAACCCCGACGGGTACTGGGACGAGGATTACTATGGCACCTACTCCCTGACAAGCCATGGCGATGTCATAGAGCTTAACTGAATCATCAACCAACGAAACACAAGCGCAGGGAGAGGCTTGATGAGCCGAGAAGAAGCGGGTAAGGGCGTTATTTTGTCGACCAAAACAATGATCGGGGCGCTGCTTTTGTTTTCGCTTCTGTCACCTTCAATACCGGAAGCACACGCCGCCCTCGACCCACCGCACGATACGGCAGGCTGCCTTTCCTGCCACGATATGACCTCCACCGAACCTGATCTGCTGCCGCCGCTGAGTCATCCGCCAACCACGATAGATGAAACCCCGGCCAATGCTGCCTGCGAGAAATGCCATCTCACCGGCGAACTCGGCATTCCCGCCGTCTTCACCACCCACTCCAGCGACAATACCGATGAAGGATACGGCAAGTGGACCGTGGAATGCTCGGTCTGCCACAACCAGCACCTCCAGGAGCAGGAAATTAACGGCAGCTCCTACGGCAAGTTCATCCGGCAGTCCATCGATCTGACCGGCATCAAATTGTATGATACCGACGGCAATCCTCTGCCCGGCAAGAGCGGGGCCAAAGCGGTGGTTTTCAAGGGACCGACCGGCCTCAACTCCTTTGCCGACGGGGAAGGCGCCATCGACGGCATCTGCGAGGTCTGTCATACCCTGACCAGCCACTGGCGAAACGACGGCACCCTGGCCGGCGTGGGTGTCCATGACGGGCTGCGGGGCAGCAACTGCATGGGCTGCCATCCTCACCACAAGGGATTCAAGGCCAGCTGCGACATATGCCACGGCTTTCCCCCGGTGGTGAACATTCCGCAGGCTGGAGACGGGCTGGTCGTCTCTCCTGCCGCAACCGGGGGGACGACGGCCGGATGGCACGCGGTGCATGCCACCACAAAGCGGCCCTATGTCTTTCCCTGCGCCACCTGCCATTACAACGGCATGCCGGACACACCGATCAACGGCAACGACAGGCTTCAGATCGGCTTTTCCGGCCGGGCGCTCCTTGCCGACGATGCGGCGGGGACGGAATATCGCGGCCGTTCCCTCATCCCGCCCTACGCTTATGAGGGAACCAACGGCACCACCGTCAGTATCGATGGCACCATGACCTGCGCAAACATCTACTGCCACAGCATCGGCCAGAGGGCCGACGGCCAGCCCCTGGTCCAGGACACCGCGGATTATGCCGGCCCGAAGTGGAACGAAACCGTTGCCGTACCCTACTGCTCCTTTTGTCATCAGGGCAGCCCTCCTTCCGGCAGTCATCCCAGGCACCTGGAGAGCATGCACTGCAACAAGTGCCACTATTCCGCCCTGGGTGGTTCGCAATGCGACTACTGTCACGCGCCCCATCCCCAGCCGGGTGAACGGTTATCGCGGGTAACGACCGCGCTCCATGTCAACAGGGAAATCAATGTGGGGATCATCGCGCCCTACGGCGGGACCTACAACGGCACCCCCGCGCCCGGCGACGGCTTTGCGAGCTGTTCCAACACCTACTGCCACAGCAACGGAACCTCGGTCGCCACCGGCGCGGTTCCCGACAACACTTCGGCGGACTGGGGATCCGGCCCCCTTACCTGCTCGTCCTGCCATGAATATGGTCCGACCTATAATCTTTACGCGCCAAAGGCAAACAGTCATGTCCGTCATGATTTTCTGGGGTGCGAGCACTGCCATTACCAAACGACCACCGACGGAACGACCATAGCCGGCACCGCCCTGCACGTGAACAGACAATATGATCTTGCCCCGAGCCCGACCTATCATCGCAACGGCAGTGATTATCCCAACACCTTTACTTATGCCTTTGACAGCGGCGGCGGTACCTGCTCCAACATATCCTGTCACGCCGGACTGATCGATACGACAAAAAGATGGGGCAATGCTTCGCTGACCCCGACCGGTTTCAACTTTAATTACACTGATCAGGGATGTTACGGCATCACGATCACCAGCGGTACGCCTTCCTGTTACCCGGCCTCCGCCTGCGCGCCTCCCTATACCTACAACTGGGTGTTCAGTGACGGTTATACCTTCACTTCATCAGGAACATCCTCTTCAGTCTCCCACGAATTCGGCGTCGCCGGCAGCTATACCGCCACGGTGACCGTAACGGCCGCAAACGGGCTGAACGGTACCAGAACAAGCACCTCGTTCACCCCTGGTCCGCCGGCGAATGTGCAGCCGACCCTTGGGATCGCGACCGCGGTCAATGCCAGGACCCTCACGCTCACCGACCTGACGGTGGACCCGGACTACAACTTCTGCGGCCATTCCGGCAGCGCCCAGGTCCGAATCGTCTGGGGGGACGGCGAGACGACGCTGGCCGCCATCGCTCTGACCGACCAGCCCTCCAACCAGACCTTCGTCCACACGTACAGCACTTCGGGAACCAAAACCCTGCAGTATTATATCTGGGACAACGCGGATACCTGGTGGAAGCAGCTCTCGCCCAACCCGCAGGTGCTTATCCCGTGACCGGGCCGGAAATTGTGGAGCTCGCCCGTTACCCCGATGAGGGGGAGGCGGATTGGTTCAGGGGCAGCAGGCTGATCCGGGGCGCGCCGGTCAGGGGGTAGCGGTCGACGTGCATGGGGCAGCCGTAGGCCTGCGCCAGGTTGGCCGGGGTCAGGATCTCGGCCGGCGAGCCGGCAAGGATGGCGCCGCCGTCACGGAGGAGCAGGATGCGGCTGCCGTACAGAGACGCCAGGTTCAGATCGTGCGAAACCATGATCACCGTGATCTCCCGCTCCCGGCGCAACCGCTCCATCAGGTCCATGATCCGCAGCTGATGGGCCGGGTCCAGGGAGGCGGTGGGCTCGTCCAGAAGGATCAGCTTCGGCTCCTGGCAGACCGCCCGGGCGATGATCACCCGCTGCCGCTCGCCGCCGGAAAGCTCGTCCAGCCGCCGCGCGCCCAGATGGCTGACATCGGTGAATTCCATGGCCTGGCGGGCGATCCGGTAATCCTCCCGGCCCTCGACCTCCAGCAGGCCCAGGTGCGGTGAGCGGCCCATGAGCACGGTCTCCAGGACCGTAAAGGGAAACGCCAGCGGGACCTGCTGGGGCACCACCGCCACGGTCGCGGCCAGTTGCCGCCGGCTGTAGCGGGCCAGGGGCCTGCCGAAAATCTCGATCTCGCCGCTCGCCTTCAGCAGGCCGGCCAGGGACTTGAGCAGCGAGGTTTTGCCGGTGCCGTTCGGCCCGATGATCACCACGAATTCGCCCGCCTCGA
The DNA here is from genome assembly GCA_003604995.1 of Desulfobulbus sp. Lineage (GTDB taxonomy): Bacteria > Desulfobacterota > Desulfobulbia > Desulfobulbales > Desulfobulbaceae > UBA10518. The sequence goes on from QZJD01000080.1 coordinate 5,100, forward strand.
CCGCAACATTCACCTCGCGCAGGACCTGATGGTCCCCGTAGGACAGGTTCAGCCCCTTTGCCCGGACGGCAATCATCGGTTCCCCCGCCAGAGAAGAAAAATAAAGAGCGGCGCCCCGACCAGGGCGGTGACGATCCCCACCGGCATCTCGCCGCCGGTCGGCAGGCTGCGCGCCAGGAGGTCGCAGAGGATCATGTAGGAGGCCCCGCCGAGGATCGAAGCGGGCGCCAGCAGCCGGTGGTCCGGACCGACAACCAGCCGCAGGATATGCGGCACCACCAGCCCGACAAAGCCGATCAGGCCGGAGTGGCAGACCACGACACTGACCATGAAGGTGGTCGCGATCAGGAGGAGGTTGCTGACCGTCCTGACGTCGATGCCCATGGCCGCCGCGTTTTCACGGCCCAGGAGCAGCAGGTTCATCGGCCGGGCAAGAAAATAAATCACGACGAAGCTCGGCGCCACCGCAAGGAGCAGGGGCAGCTGTTCCCGGGAAAACATGGAGAAGTCGCCCATCAGCCAGAACAGAACATGCTGCACCTGGGTGTTCCTGGCCAGGGAGATCAGGAACATGATGATCGCTCCGCACAGGGCGTTGACCATGACCCCGCCCAGCAGCAGGGATTCGCGCCGCGATCTCGACCGGCCCGTGCCCAGCAGCAGAACCAGGCCGAGGACCAGCATGCTGCCGGCAAAGGCGGCCATGGCCATCCCCGGAAAGGGGGCAAGCCCGGCGAGCAGGGCAATGATCGCGCCGATGGCCGAACCGCCCGACACCCCGAGGATATAGGGCTCGGCGAGCGGGTTGCGCAGCAGGGCCTGGAAGACCAGGCCGCCCAGGGCCAGGGTCGCCCCGGTCACCGCCGCCAGGATAACCCGGGGAAAGCGGATCTCCCAGATGATGGTCGCGGCAACGCTGTCGCCGCCCTGCCCCCGCATGAACCGGAACAGTTCACTCATGCTGACCCCCGACGAGCCAAAGGAGGCGCCGACCAGCATCGCCGCCGCCAGCACCACGGCCAGCACCGGAACGATCAGCAGCAGCCGGCGGGTGATCGAGGCCGGGTCACTCATCCGCGCCGCCAAAGAGTTCGGGATGAATGAGCCGGGCAAAGGTCTCCAGACCCTCCACCAGGCCCGGGGTCGGCCGGTCCACCAGGTGGGCCTCCACCACGTGCACCCTGCCGTTGCGCACCGCCGGGACCTGCGGCCACTTGCGCCAGCCGGCGGTCAGCCGCTCCGGCGTATGGCCGCCGGCCATGGAGGCGATGATCGCCACCTCCGGCCGGAAGTGCAGGACATCTTCCCAGCTGAATTTCGGATATGCCTGCCCCGCGTCGGCGGCCAGGTTGCGACCGCCGGCGGCGGTGATCAGCTCATGAATGAAGGTGCCCCGGCCCGCGGAGACGATGGGCTCGGCATCGATCTGGAAAAACACCGCCGGCCGGGCGGGTTCGCCGGCCAGTTTGGCCCGCACCCGCTCAATCCTGTGTTGCATATCTCCGGTGATCCCGGCGGCGAGCTCCTCGGCGCCGAGGAGCTCGCCAAGACCGTTGATCATCACCATGATCTCCGCCAGGTCGTGCGGATCCACCACATAGACCGGGATCCCCAGGGATTCGATCCGCCGGACCGCGTGCAGGGGATTGCCGTCCCGGATCGACAGGCAGAGGTCCGGCTTGAGGGCCGCCACCTTCTCCACATCGATCCTGACGTAGGAGCCCACCCGGGGCAACCGCTTTGCCTCCGGCGGGGTATCGCTGTATTCGGTGGTCCCCACCAGCAGATCCTCCCGGCCCAGGGCAAAGACGATCTCGGTCAGGCTGGGCGCCAGCGACACGACCCGGCCGATCCGCTCGGGCACGGTCACCGTGCGCCCGGCCTGATCGACCAGCTGCCGGGCCGAAGCCACCAACGGCACGATAGCAAGCACGACCAGAAACAGAAAGAGTATGGTTCTTTTCATCATCTTTCGGGATGGCATTATTATCGCAGGTTGAACCGGACCGGCACCAGCACGGTCATGGCCACGGGGACGCCGTTTTTGCGGCCGGGTTCGAACTGCCAGCGCGAAACCGCCGCCTCCGCTGCCTGATCCAGGATGCGGTGGCCGCAGCTCTCCTTGATCCGCAACCCTTCGACCCGGCCCGCCGCGCTGACCGTCACCTCCAGGAGCACGGTGCCCTGCAGATTGCGGCGCCGGGCCTTTTCCGGATAGGGCGGCGGCGGATTGCTCCGGTAGAGGGGCCTGGCCAGACGAATCGCCTCCGCCGGTTCCGGCGGCGAAGCGGTCGGCGGCACCGCTGTCGACGGGTCGTTGCCGACCGCCCTCTCTTCCCGGACCTGCCGCTCCACCGGCGCGGCGGCCAGGGGAGCAACCTCCGCCGGTTTCGGCGCAGGCTTTGCCGGTGCCGGGGCACTGGCCTTGCGGGGTGCCGGCGCCGGCTTTGGGGGTGGCGTCTTCACCGGTTCGGCCTTCGGAACCTCCGCCGGTTGGACAACCGGTGCCTGTTCCTTCGGCGCTTCGGCCGGGCGCGGCACCAGCCGGAAGGTTATCTGCCTGGCCGGCAACCGGCTCAGCCGAGGCTGAGTCGACTTGTGGCTCATGCCGAGCAGGGCGGCGTGCACCGCCAGGGAAGCGGCCAGGGCCACGATAATCCGGAAATCACTGCTGGTCGGCATCGGCCTGCAGGGAGATCCGGCTTAGGTTTGCCTGGCTGATCCGGTCCAGCACGTTGAACAGTTCCTGGTAGGAGACCCGCCGGTCGGCAAAGAGCAGCACCCCCGGCTCCCGGCCGCTCCGCTCCGTCTCCCCGGCGGCCCGTTCCCTAAGCATGGCGGCCAGGCCGGCCAGCTCCACCGGTTCTTCATCGACCAGGATATGGACGCCGCCCTCCGCGCCCGGCCGCAGGCTGACCGCAAGGGTCGCCTCCTTTTCCAGGCTTGCGGCCGCCGACACCGGCAGCTCCACGTCCAGGCCGCGGTGCACGGCCATGGACAGCATGGCATAGATGAAAAACACCAGCAGCAGGAAAACGATATCGATGAGCGGCAGCATCTCCACCCGGGTGGCGTACTCCTCGGGAAGCCGGACCTTCATGGCCTGGTCCTCCCTGGGTCGTCTTCCCGGTCCAGCTTCTCATAGACAATCTCCAGGCTGGTCGCGTACTGCTCGATGGCATGGGCGGCCCGCTTCAGCCGGGAGCGGAAATAGTTGTAGGGGAACACCGAAAAGATGGCGATGCTGAGCCCGGCGGCAGTGGTGATCAAGGCCTGGGCGATGCCGCCGGTGACCGCGCGCGGGTCGTCGATGCCGGCCGCGCCCAGCATCTCGAAGGAATCGATGATCCCGATGACGGTGCCGAGGATGCCGAGCAGCGGCGCCACGGTAATCATCGTGTCCAGCACCCCCATGAAGCGGGCCATCCGTTGCAGCTGCTCGGTGGCGGCGGACTCCATGGCCTTGCTCATCGAATAGTCGCGGTGGACGATGCCGGTGACCAGGATGCGGATGATATAGTCGCGGCTGCCCTGCACCCTGTCCCGGATATCTTCCCACCTGCCCTGCCGGCAGAACTCCATGACCTCGTCAAGCAGCGGCCGGTTGCGCCGCAGATCGATGCTGACCCAGAAGAGCAGCCGCTCCAGAACCACGAACAGGACCAGTATCGAGCAGGCCAGCAGGGGCCACATCACCGGCCCGCCGCTTGTAAAAAGATCAGCCATGACCGACGCCCTCCCCCATCGCTTCGCTCTCCAGGCCGATTTCGAGGAAGCTGTACCGTTCCCGGCGCAGGATCGCCCCGGCCCGCACCGGCAGCGGAGCAGTGAAGAGGGGGCCGTCGATCACCAGGGAATGGTACTCCCCTTCCTCGCCGCAGGCGTCCACGCCCGCTCCCTCAAGGTCCGCCACCGTCCGCGCGTCCAGCTCCCGGCCGAGGAACTCCTCCCCCAGCCGCGTCCGGTCCACCACCACGATCAGGGCCCGGAAGCCCGCGGCGATGAACTCGGCCAGCAGCTCCCGCCGGGCGCACTGCCAGAGGGGCAGATGCGCTGCGACAGCCCGGCTGGCGCAGACCCGTTCCACCCACTCCCGGTGCACGGCCAGGTCGATATCCCCGAAGACCCCGTCGCCGATCCCTTCCCTTTTCATCGCCTCCAGCTCGCCGAGAAACGCCTGTTCATAGCCGTCCCAGCCTGCCCGGCCGATCCGGAACGGGATGGCCATGGCCCTGGCCTGTGCCTGAATGATCGCCGAAGACAGCCCGTGCGACTTGCTGCGCCGGCCGTCCTCGGCAAACATGGTGAACAGGCAGCCGGGACGGCCGCCCTGACGGATCGCCCGGTACAGGGCCAGACAGGAATCCTTGCCCCCGCTCCACGAACTGAAAAAGGGCCTGTTGTTCAGCGCTTCCATTTTAAAACTCATAGGTCAGGCTGGCGAACACCGAGCGGCCGGCCCCGGGATAGGGCCGCTGGCTGGTGACATAGGTCGTCTGGTCGGTAAAACTCGCCAGAAAGGTCGCGTAGTCCTCGTCCAGCAGGTTGGCGGCGACCAGGGAGACCCGCCAGTTCTCCGCCAGCTCCTGTTCCAATTGTATATCAACCGTCCAGTAGGATGCCAGTTCTTCCTGCGGTTCCGTATCGGTGTCCAGCCGGTAAGAGCCGGGCCGCTCCCCGAAATACCGGGCGGTCAGGGTGGAAGTCAGCCCGAAGGAGGCGGTATGGGTCAGGCCGGCCTTGAGCAAAATTTCCGGCATGTAGCGGGCCTGCCGCGCAACCCCGGGAACCATTTCTTCCTCCACGTCCTGCAGGGTGAGGCTGAGGTCAGCGGTCAACGCGTCCAGGGGGCGGACCCGCCCGCCCAGCTCAACGCCGTCGGCCCGGTAGGTGCTGATGTTGGAGGGGGTCCAGTAATTCCAGCCCGGCACCCCGGTGGGCGCATTCGGATTTTCCGCCCAGTCGATCTTGTCGGAGATGTCCCAGTTGAACCAGGAAAGGGTAAGGAAGGCCCGGTCTTCCAGCAGGCTCTGCTCCACGGTGACATCGGTATGCCAGCCGGTCTCCGGCTCCAGGTCAGGATTGCCCTTGGCAAAACCGTCATCGGGCCAGAACAGGTCGTTCATGGTCGGGGCCTTGAAATGCTTGCCGTGGTTGGCCTTGAAGGTGGTGTTCTCCCAGGGGTTGAGGACCAGGCCGAAACGGGGCACGGTCTCCCCGCCGAAGGTGGAGTGCTCCTCATACCGGACCCCGGCGATCAGCTTGAGGGGGCTGAACGGGCTGACCGTCAGCTGGGCGAAGCTGCCCAGGGTGTGCACGCCGTGCTCACCCTGCGAGACCGCGCCGGGGATCGTCCCGCCGCTCGTATCCAAAGACTGCTGCTCGTTCTCATAGGTAAAGTCCCGGTATTCGCCGCCCAGGATCGCTTCCAGCCAGGACAAGGGATGCAGAAAGGCATTGGCCTCGATGCCGGCAATGGTGTTGTCGACCGTGGTCTCCTCGCCGCTGCCGTTCCAGGGGTACCTGGTCAGATTGAAGCTCTCCTGGCCGCTGTAGTCACCCTTCAGCCGAAGGTCCAGCCAGTCCGTTGCCCTTCCCTTGAGCTCCAGCCCGGAGCGGTGGTTCCGGTCTTCGCCGCGGTTGACCAGGCTCGATGCCTCGCTGTTGTAGAATTTGTCCGCGCCGATGTAATAGTCCATGGTGCCCGCCGGCGGCAGGGGGCCGGGCAGGCCGTACTCGCGGTCGACAATATCGTTGTACAGGCTGATCGCCAGGTTCTCGCCCAGGTCGTACACCAGGTTCAGGGAGGCATCGGTGTGCTCCAGGTCGCTGTTGTCGCGAAAGCCGTCGGTCTCCCGGCGGCTGGCGGTCAGATAGTAGCCGAAATCGCCCAGGTACATCCCCTGCTCCGCTTCCAGGCCGTAGGTCGCCTCGCTGCCGTAGCCGGCCGAGGCCTTGGCGGCCATAGCGTCGCGGCTCGGCCGCTTGGTGAGGATGTTCACCGTGCCGCCCATGGCGCCGGAGCCGTAGAGCACCGAACCCGGCCCCTTGACCACCTCGATGCGCTCAATGCTGTTCAGCGGCAGCTGGCCGACATCCGCCGAGCCGTAGGAGGGCGAATTGAGCACCACCCCGTTGACCATGACCTGGGTGCCGTCGGCGCTCATCCCCCGGATATGCAGCTCCTCGGAGGCCCCGCCGTAGTTGCCGCGGGTCCGCCAGTCGATGCCCGGCTCGTTGGCCAGCAGCTCGCCCAGGGACCGGACGGGCGACTCCTCGATATCAAGACTGTCCTTCACCACCACCGCGTTGGCGATATCCTTGCGCTTTTCCTCGGTCTTGGAGGCGGTGACCACCACCTCCTCCATGGCGGGCACAACCTCCGCCTTCTCCTGTTCTTCCGCCCAGCCGGCAGCCGGCTGCGCCAGGCTCATTGCCACGGCAAACACGTACATCTTCTTCATTTGTCTCTCCTTTGAGCCTCTTGCAAAATGTGCATCTACTCCGATCGGCTAAAAATATCCTGGGCGGTGTCTTCCTTGCAAAATCGTCCTCAACGTAGCGCCGCTACGCTTCCGGGCGATTTCGCAACTCATCCTTGCCCAAAATATTTTTCTCTCGATCTCATAACGAAGCCATTTTGCATGAGGCTCCTTTGCCAAGAATTGATTCCCTGGCCCGGTCAAAAAAAAACCCCGGACCGATATGTATCGATCCGGGGATTCCCTTTTTATCCGCGAGATCCGTTGATACTCCCTTGTCCACGGGGAAATATCACCTGTTCGCAGGCAGGTCTTCTGACTCTCCCTCCCGGTTGACGGCCTTCCCATCCCGTGAGGGACAGTGGCGACGCGAGGTCAACCGGTTTTTTGTTCACCAGCGGCGAACAGAGGGATCACAGCGGCGGGCCCGTCCCGGATTTACACCGGGTTCCCTATCAAGCTCCATGGAGCACCTGCGATGTGGTCTTCTTACCCAAAATCAGGGCCGAGGTCAAGCCCCGGTTGCGATGCCCTCCCCTTTCCGGTCGCCTTTCAGATCGGCGGCGAACAGCTCCGCGCCCTGGCGCATCGCGCAGAAATCGCCGCACATGGTGCAGGTCCGGCTGTCGCCGGGCAGGCGGCTCGCCCGCACCTCCCGGGCCTTGTCCGGAAAGAGCAGGTGGCGCAGGTGGTCGTCCCAGCGCATGTCGCGCCGGGCAAGGGCCACCTTCTTTTCGCGGTCGCGCCGCTCCGGATATTTGGCGATGTCGCCGATCCGGGCGGCGAGCCTGGTCACCCTGACCCCTTCCCGCACGTCCTCCTCATTGGGCAGGGCCAGGTGCTCGGCCGGGGTGATGTAGCAGATCAGGTCGGCGCCGTAGCGGGCGGAACTGGCCGCGCCGATCGCCGCGGCCACGTGGTCGTAGCCGGCGCAACTGTCCGCGGGTAACGGCCCGAGGACATAGTAGGGCGCATTGCCGCTCATCCTCTTTTCCAGCATGATGTTGCCCTCGATCTCGTCCAGGGGCACATGGCCCGGCCCCTCGACCATCATCTGGCAGCCCATCTCCCGGCCCAGCTCGGCCAGCTCGCAGTTGACGACCATTTCCGCCATCTGGGCCCGGTCATGACTGTCGTGGATCGCCCCGGCCCGGATGCCGTTGCCCAGGGAGAGGACGGCATCATACTTTTTCATCAGGGCGCAGACCCGGTCAAACTGCTCGTAGAGCGGGTTTTCCCGGTTGTTGCGCTCCATCCAGGCGACCATGAAGGTACCGCCCTTGGAGACCAGGCCGCCATAGCGGTAACCCTGCCGCCGCAGCCGCTCGATGGTGTAGCGGTTGATCCCGCAGTGGATGGCCATGAACGAGATGCCGTCCGCCAGTTGGCGCTCGATGATCTCAAAGAGGTACTCGGGATCGAGCCGCGCCGGATCACCCCAGGTCCTGGCCGCGTCGTGGAAGGCCTGGTAGAGGGGCACGTTGCCCACCGGCAGGCCGCATGTCCCCAAAACCTCCCGGCGCACCCGGTCCAGGTCGCCGGCGGCGGACAGCTCCATGAGAGTATCAGCGCCCTCGGCCTCGGCGATGCGGGCCTTGCGCATCTCCATCGCCAGGTCGCAGATGTCCGAGGAGGTGCCGATGGAGGCGTTGACCTTGGTCCTCAGCCCCCGGCCGATCCCCACCACCCGCTGCCCCGGTCTCCCGGGGTTGCAGGGAATGACGATCTCGCCCGCCGCCACCCCGGCCCGGATCTGCGCCGGGAGCAGCCCCTCATCCGCGGCCACCCGCTCCATTTCTTTGCTGATCCGCCCCTGCCGTGCCATTTCCAGTTGTGTTTTCATCAAGTCTCCTTTTCGATAACCGGTGGAGGAGGCAAAAAAAATCCGCGGCCGGACCTTTTGTCCGAACGCGGATTACGCGGGCAGCGCCTCCAGAATTTTTATTTATATGCCCTGGCAGGTCTTCTGACTCGCGGATCATCCCCTGGCCGCGCCTTCCCATCCCCTGGAGGACAGTGGCATCTAGCGGCGCGGGTCCCCGCTTACAGCGCCGGCCCAACGTTCCCGATTTGCACGGGATTCCCTTTTCACCGATCAGGGATCGGCACCAGGGCACCTTGTTACCGTCACATTCTGCGCGGCTAATGCATCGCATGTGGTCGATGAAGCCAACGGGCAGACACAGGGGGGTCTGCCCCTACCTGAACGCCCGCAGAGGCAGCGCCCGAGACGCATTGCCCCACCGGCGCCGCCAACTCAACCATGATCCCGCAACAACCCCCTCCTATTCGATTCCCCCGTAGGGGCAGACCCCCGTGTCTGCCCTTTTGCCTTTTCCAACCTCAACCATGGCCCCGACAACACCCATCTATCCGACCACTCAGCCCAGCACCCGCACGACGACCAGCCGAAGGCCCAGGAACAGCGCCGCCGCAAGAAGCGCGGCGGTCACCATCAGGCGATTGATCTGGGCGATATGCACGCTATCCGGCACCATGCCGTCGTCGCCGATGAGCGGCTTGTCGACCAGGCGGTCGCCGTAGCGGGAAGGTCCGCCCAGCCTGATGCCCAGGGCACCGGCCGCGGCGGCTTCGGCGTGGCCCGAATTGGGGCTCGCGTGCTTGAACCGGTCCCGCCGAAAGATCCGCCAGGCGGCCCGCGGCCGCAGATTGAGAATCAGGGCGGCCGCCGCGAGCAAAACCCCGGTCAGCCGGGCGGGCAGCCAGTTCAGCAGGTCGTCCAGGCGGGCCGGAGCCCAGCCGAACAGGCGATAACGCTCGTTCCGATAGCCGAACAGGGAATCCATGGTGCTGGCCGCCTTGTAGCCGAGTACCCCCACCGGTCCGGCGAGCACCGCCCAGAACAGGGGGGCGGTCACCCCGTCCACCGTGTTCTCGGCCACGCTTTCCACGCAGGCCCGCACCACCCCGGCCCGGTCCAGCTCCGCGGTGTCGCGGCCGACGATCATCCCCACCGCCCTGCGCGCCCCTGCCAGGTCATTGGCGGCCAGGGCCGCGGCCACCCGGTTGCCGTGGTCCAGCAGGTCCCGGGCCGCGAAGCAGGTATAAAGAAGGAAGACGGCCGTTGCCTCCCCGGCCAGGGGATGCACCATACCGGCCGCCCTGATGAGGACCCAGCCGCTGAGGCAGGTAACGGTCAGCACCAGCAGCACGGTGCAGACCCCGGCCGGCCTCTCCGGCAGAATCCGCCGACAGAGGGGTTCCAGCCGGAGCGCCAGCCGGCCGATCAGCCGCACCGGATGCGGCAGCCGGCGGGGATCGCCGATGAGTGCGTCCAGGAGCAGCGCGATGAGAATCTGCCCGGTCAGGCTCATGCCAGCCCCATGCTCCGGTAGATTGCCGGGATATCGACGGAAGCGCGGACCACGTCGGCGAGGCGGTCCAGGGCCGGCTCCAGGTCGTAGGGCGCCGCCACCCGGCCCAGGGGCTCCATATTCTTTGCAGAACGCAGCCGGTCGATGAACCAGCGGCGGAAGGAATCGTCATCAAAGATGCCGTGCAGGTAGGTGCCCCAGAGCCGACCGTCCGGGGAGACCGCGCCGTCCTCGTCCCCGTCCGCCATGCGCAGCGCCCCGGGGCAATCACCGGCGGTCCGGCCGTGGTGGATTTCATAGCCGCGTACCTGCATCCCGGAAGCCTGGTGCCATGCCGTCCGGCGGCGCAGGGTCTTGTCCGGCGCCAGCACGGTGGTTGCGGCCAGCAGTCCCAGCCCCGTCGCCTCGCCGCTTTCGGATTCCAGCCGATGGGGGTCCTGGACCCGTTCGCCCAGCATCTGAAAGCCGCCGCAGATTCCGACGATCTCAAGATGCCTGCCGGCCGCCGCATGGATCATCGCGGCCAGGCCGCTTCCGTGCAGCCAGGCGAGATCGGCCGGCACGTTCTTGCTGCCCGGCAGGATGAGCGCGGCAAGCCCGGGCAAGGCCCGAGCCAGTTCCGCCGCGTCGCGGATCACCCGCAGATGCACGTCCGGTTCGGCGAGAAACGGCTCGACATCGGTGAAATTGGCGATATGCGGCAGGTCGATCACCCCGACCGCCACATGGGGATCAGCGGGCGCCTCCCTGGCATACAGCCCGGCCTTGAAGCCCACCGAATCCTCTTCGGGCAGGCCGAGGTCGGGCAGGTACGGCACCGTCCCCAGCACCGGTTTGCCGGTGAAATCATAAACGTAGGCATAGGCATCGGCCAGCAGGGAGGCCTGGCCGCGGAAGCGGTTGACCAGAAAGCCGGTCACCAGCCGGCGTTCCCATTCGGCCATCACCTCCAGGCTGCCCACGAAGGAGGCGAAGACCCCGCCCCGGTCGATGTCGCCGACCAGGAGCACCGGAGACTTTGCGTGGCGGGCCATGGCCATGTTGACGATGTCATGCTTTTTCAGATTGACCTCGGCCGGACTGCCCGCGCCCTCCAGGACGATCACCTCATGCTCCGCGGCCAGGCCGTCGTAGGCGGCCCGGGCCGCTTCCGCCGCCCGCCCCTTGAAACGGATATAGTCGTCCACGGTCATGTTGCCGGCCACCCGGCCGTTGACGATGACCTGGCTGCCGCACTCGCCGGTGGGCTTGAGCAGTACCGGGTTCATCCGTACGTCGGGATCCAGGCGACAGGCCTGAGCCTGGACCACCTGAGCCCGCCCCATCTCACCCCCGTCCCTGGTGACAAAGGAGTTGAGGGACATATTCTGGGCCTTGAACGGCGCCACCCGGAAGCCGTCCTGAAGCAGGATCCGGCACAGGGCCGCCGCCAGCACGCTCTTGCCGGCATTGGAGGAGGTACCCTGAAGCATGAGCGCCGGGGTCCTGGCCCTGACCTGTCGCGGCCTCTTTCGGCGCGGCGCCAGTTCCCGGAGGAGAGCGGCGGCCAACAGCTCGTTTTCTCCCTGCTCCCGCACCGCGACCCGAAAATAGTAGCGATCCAGCCCGGCAAAACTGTCGCAGACCCGGATGGCGACCGACCGTTCCGACGCCATGAGCAGCCGGTCGGCGAGGTCGCAGGCGTTCAGCCCGGAGCGGTTCAGCTTGACCAGCAGGTAGTTGGCTTCCCCCGAGACCACCTGGAGGCCGGGGATATCCGCAAGCATTTCCTGAAGTTCCGAACGCAGCCGCCGGACCCGGCGTCTGCTCTCTTCGGCATAGCCGGTATCAACGAGGACCGCCTTGCCCACCTCCTGGGCCAGGGCATTCACCGACCAGGGCAGGATCTGGCGCCGCAGCAGTCCGGCGGCTTGCGGTGCGGCGGCGGCAAAGCCCAAACGCAGGCCTGGAATAGCGTAAAACTTGGTCAGGGAACGGAACACCACCAGGTTAGCGGCCATGTCGTTCGTGAGCAGGTCGCTGTGCGCCTCGATGAACTCGATAAAGGATTCGTCAACCGCAAAGAAGGTTGCGGGAAAGGCGGCAACCAGCGCCAGAAGATCAGCCGCCGGGAACGACCGCCCGGTGGGATTGTTGGGCCGGCCGAGAAACACCAGGTCCCCGGCCCGCAGCAGACCGGCCAGCTCCGGAAAATCGATCCGGAAGCCGTTCTCTTCCCGCAGGGGGAGCACAATCGTGTCCAGGCCGGCAAGTCGGCAGGCCCGTTCGTAATCGCCGTAGGCCGGCACCGGGATCACCCCTCGCCGGCAGGGCAGCGCCCGCGGCAGGGCATAGATGATCTCGGTGGAGCCGTTGGCCGCGAGCAGCCGGTCCCGGGCCAGCCCGAGGCCCCCTGCCAGCACCGTAAGCAGCCCCTCTCCCTCCGGATCGGGATAGCGGGCGAGCAGTTCCACCCCCCGGCTGATCACCCGGCGCAGGCATTCGGGCGGCCCCAGGGGATTGATGCTGGCGCTGAAATCAATGATCCGCTCCGGCGACCCGCCGATCCGGGCGGCCAGAGCATTGACATCCCCGCCATGGCCGAAGGCATCCAATTCGGCATCGCGCCTCTGTGTTGATCTTGCTGACATGCTGGTTTCTTCGTGCTTGCGGAAAAATTCAAACTGTCCCCGGAAGAAAAAAAAACCCGGATCGACGCATATCGATCCGGGGTCCCTGTTTTTCCCTCAGACGTAGCAACGACATGGGCTCGTATCCGCGGAGCCGCGTCATCTCTCCCAGGCAGGTCTTCTGACTTCCCCCTTCCCCCGGCGGCCTTCCCGTCCCAACGGACAGTGGCACCCATGGCCTGGAGATTTCTTTCCGAAAGGAAAGAAGGGATCACAGCGGCGGGTCCGTCCCCGATTCGCACGGGGTTCCCTATCAAGCTCTATCGAGCACCTGAGATCGTCACTCTCTTACTCAAAATTCTCCTGGAGGTCAAGCGTCTGCTATCCGGCGGCAATACTGCGATACTTCATCAAAAATCAATCACGTAGCTGTACACCCCCTCCTCGATCCGGCTCTGCACCTTGTAGCCGGAATGGTTGAAGATGTGCTGCATCCGCCGGTTGTCGCGGAGGACCTCGGCAGTGAAGCCGGAGATGCCGTTGCGGCGGGCAATGGTGATCAGGTGCTTGAAAAGAAAGGTGCCGATGCCTTTGTTCTGCCATTCGTCGCGGATGACAAAGGCGACCTCGGCCTTGTTGCTTCGCTCATTGAGAAAATAGCGGCCCACGGCGACGATCTCCTCACCGGCGGCATCCGGCACCGTGCCGACGACGGCCACGTCCTTGCGGTGATCGATGTAGACGAAATCGTGGATCTGGCGGTGCGTGAACCGCTTCTGCCGGCTCATGAACCGGTAGTATACTGTTTCCTGGGACAGGTCGTAGAGCAGGTCACGCATGTTCGGCTCGTCGGTGGGCTGGATGGAGCGGAAGCTGACCTGGGTGCCGTTGTCGAGCAGGTAGGTGGTCCGCATGGACTCCTCGCCGGGCACGATGAACCTGCCGCCCAGGCCCGCCATCTCCGGCCGGATATAGCGGGCCTCCACCGCCTCCTGGAACAGTTTCTCCCGGAAATTGGGATGGGCGATGGAAATCAGGGCCATGACCCGCTCCTGAATGGACTTGCCGTGCAGGAAGGCCACCCCGTATTCGGTGACCACGAAATGCACCGTACCCCTGGAAACAACCACTCCGGAGCCCGGAGTGAGGATGGTGACGATCCGCGATTGCGCGCCTGACTCCTTGGTGGAGGGCATGGCGATGATCGCCCGCCCCCCCTGGGAACGAGCCGCGCCGCGGTTGAAATCCACCTGGCCGCCGATGCCGGAAAAAAATTTGCCGCCCACCGAATCCGAACAGACCTGGCCGGTAAGATCTACCTCCAGGGCCAGGTTGATGGAGACCATCTTCATCTGTTTGCCGATGATGTTCGAATCGTTCACATACTCGGTGGGTCGGAAGCAGAACAGGGGATTGTCGTTGACATAATCGTAGAGGGTCTTGGACCCCATGCAGAAACTGGCGGTGACCCGGCCGCGGTCCAGGGTCTTGCGGACGCCGGTCACCGCGCCGGAGCGGATCAGGTCGATGATCCCGTCGGTGAGCATCTCGGTATGGACGCCCAGGTCCTTTTTGTCGTGGAGAAAAAGCTGGATAGCCTGGGGCAGGCGGCCTACCCCCCGGATGCGCCCCATTCCGAACTCGACGGTGGCGCCGTTCGGCACCAGGGCGGCGACGTGGCGGGCGATCTTTTCGCTGATCTCAGGTACCGGCCCCGAACGGCGCTCGATGAGCGGCGTATCCACCGGCACCAGGATGTCCAGGTCATAGACATCGAGCAGGGCGTCGCCGTGTACCCAGGGCATGTTGGGGTTGACCTCGGCGATGACCAGCGAGGCGTTTTCCGCGGCTGCCTTCACGATATCCACGGAAATGCCGAGATTCACCTTGCCGCGCTTGTCCGGCGGGGTGACCTGGATCAAGGCCACGTCGATGGGCAGCCGGCCGCTGTGGAAGAGGCGGGGGATGTCGGACATCAGAATCGGGGTGTAGTCGCCCAGCCCCTCCTGGATCAGCCGACGGACATTGCTGCCGATGAAGAAGCTGTTTATCCGGAAACACTCGGCGAGATTTTTTTCCGCGTAGGGGGCGACGCCCTTGGTGAACAGCTGGACGATTTCCACGTCGGCCAGTTCGCCCGCCCGTGCGGTCAGAGCGGCGACCAGGTCCACCGGTTCGCCGCAGCCCGTGCCCACGAAGACCCTCTGCCCGGGCCGGACATGGGCCAGGGCCGCTCGGGGGGTGGCGATCAGATCGGCGTAGCGTTCCTGCCATTTTTCATCATAATCGACCATGGTGCTGCTCCTATTCCTGGTGCGGTTGCACTTTCAGTTCCCGCAGGGTCATCCGCGCATCGGCCACCACCGGTTCGGTGCCGATCTCGCCGACGATCATCGGGTTGATGTCCAGCTCCTGGATCTGCGGAAAGTCGGTGGTCAGCTGGCTGATCCGCTGCAGGGCCATGGCGATGGCCGGGATATCCGCCTCCTTCCGGCCGCGCTTTCCCTTGAGCATCTCATAGGAGCGGGTGGATTTGAGCATCTGGATCGCCTCGTCCTCGGTGATCGGCGCGAGGTGAAAGGTGACGTCCTTCATCACCTCGACGAAGATGCCGCCCAGACCGAACATGAGCATGGGGCCGAACTGGGGGTCCCGGGTCATGCCGACGATGACCTCCAGGCCCGGATCGGCCATTTTCTCCACGTAGACGCCCTCGATGACCGCCCGGGGCGCCAGCTTGCCCAGGCGAAGCATCATCAGGTCATAGGCGTCCTCCACTTCCTGGCCGGTGGCCACCTCCAGGCGCACGCCGCCCAGATCGGTCTTGTGGATGATGTTCGGGGACACCACCTTCATCGCCACCGGAAAACCGATGAAGCGGGCGATTTCCACCGCCTCGGCCGCGCTGGTGGCCAGCCGTCCTTCCAGGACGTGGAAACCGTAGGCGCGCAGGATGTTCTTGGCCCGCACCTCACCCAGTTGCAGTCTCCCGGTCCGCTGGCGGCGGGTGATGATCCGCTCCACCCGCCGTCGGTTGACCGGGAAGCGGGTGACCATCCGCGGCGGCCGATCGCGCCAGACGGAATAATCGTACATGGCCTTGAGCACCGTCACCGCCCGCTCCGGGGATTCGTAATCCGGCAGGCCGCCGGCGGCCAGCTCCTCGCGGCCGGGCATCACATCCCTGCCGCCCATGAACGAGGCGAGCACCGGCTTGGAACCGTCGAGATTGGCGATGATCGCCTGGGCGGTCTCCTTGGGCCGGGTCATGGCCTGGGGGGTGAGCAGGACCAGAATGGCGTCCACCTTGCTGTCCTGCTGCGCGGCCAGCAGCGCAGCCACGTAGCGGTCCGGTCCGGCGTCCCCCAGCACATCCACCGGATTGGCGATGCTGGCCGCGGGGGGCAGCTCCGCCCGCAGGGCGGTGGAGGCGTTGCGATCCAGGACCGCCACCCGCAGACCCGACTTTTCCACGGCATCCGCAGCCATGGTCCCGGGTCCGCCGGCATTGGTGATGATCAGGACCCGGTCCCCCTTGGGCAGCGGCTGCATGTTGAAGGCAGTGGCGTAGTCGAACAGGGCGTTGAAGGTCTCGGCCCGGCAGACCCCGGAACGTTTGAAGGCCGCGCCGTAGGCGGTGTCCGCCCCGGACAGCACGCCGGTGTGGCTGGCCGCCGCTTTCTGGCCGGCGGTCGTGGTCCCGGATTTGAGGATAATCACCGGCTTGCGGCTGCTCGCCTCCTCCGCCGCCTTGATGAATTCGTCGCCGGAGCTGATATCCTCCAGGTAGCCGACGATCACCCTGGTCTGTTTGTCCCGGGCCAGGGCCATGAGCATATCGATCTCGGTGAGATCCGCCTTGTTGCCGATGGAAATCAGCTTGGACAGCCCGATATGGCGATTTTTCGCCATGTCGAGCATGGCCGTGCACAGGGCGCCGGACTGGGAAAAGACGGCAATGGTGCCGGGATCGGGCATGGAGCCGGCAAAGGAGCTGTTCAGCTTCGCCTCGGTATTGATCAGCCCCAGGCAGTTGGGACCGAGCAGCCGGGCGCCGCCCCGCCGGCAGACATCCGCCAGCTGGTACTGGAGGCGGCTTCCCTCCTCGCCGGTCTCCCGGAAGCCGGCGGTGATGACCACGATGGCCCCGGCCTTTTTCGCCACCGCCTCCCGGGCCACCTCCAGCACATACTGATTGGGGACGACGATGATCACCTGGTCGATGGGACCGCGATAATCAGAGAGTTTCGCCACGACCTGCCGATCGAACATGGTCCCGCCGGCGGGATTGACCGGGATGATCTCTCCGGGAAAACCGCTGGCCACCAGGTTGGCCAGGATATCGTGGCCGACCTTGCCCGGGGTCCTGGAAGCACCGACCACCGCGACCGAGGCGGGGGCAAAGAGTTTTTCCAGCATTATTCGCTCCTCTCTCCTGTTGCCTGCTGACCCGGATGATGCACGGTAAAGCCGGCTTTTTCGACCGCCTTGTGCACGGCCCGGATGTTGTAGGTATTGATCCGCAGATAGATCATCGCCGGTTCCCTTCCCGAGCCGTCGGTCCTGATAAGTCGGGTAAAAGGCACGTTAAGCTCTTCCAGCACCTGGACCAGCCGACTCAGGGAACGCGGCTCGGCACTCGCCTCGATGGCCAGAAGGACCGACCCCTTCTCCCCCAGGCCGAAAAGGCTCCGCCAGGCCTTGAGCAGGTCGTTGAAGGAGAGAATGCCCATCACCCGTCCGGTTTCGTCAAGAACCGGCAGGGCGCCGACGCTCTTCCGTTCAAAAAGGAGCAGGGCGTCGTCCAGGGTGGAGTTGGTGGTCAGCACCATATTGTTGGCGGACATGATATCGCCCACCGGGATGCTCCGCACCCGGTTCATAATCTCCTGACGCTCCTCGGCGGCAAGCATGGTTGAAGGAAAGGCGGAGCGGATGTCCCGGTCGGTCACCATGCCGCGCAGACGCCCTTCATCATCCACCACCGGCAGATGCCGGAAATGATGGCTGTCCAGGAGGGCCTTGGCCTCATCGATGCGCAGATCAGGCCGGACGGTGATCGGTGCTGTGGTCATGTAATAACTGACGTACATATCTTTCCTCTTTGTATGTTCCTAGCCGGCCGATACGACATGCAAACCCTTCAGGTAGGCCTCCACCCCCTCGGCCAGGGACGGCAGATGATAGCCTCCTTCCAGAACGGAGAGCACCCGGCCGCCGGCAAATGCACCGGCCCATTTTCCGATGCGCTCGCCGAGCGCATAATAGAGTTCCGTCGAGTAGTTGAGGCCGGACATATCGTCCAGCCGGTGCCCGTCAAAGCCGGCGGCGATGACCAGCGCCTCGGGCCGGAAGCGCTCCAGCCGCTCCGCCACTGTCCCGTCCATGGCGGCGAGAACCTGCCGGTCCACGGCACCGGGCAGCAGGGGAATATTGAGCAGGCTGCCCTCGCCCGCCCCCTTGCCGGTCTCCTCGGCATACCCGGTGCCCGGGAAACTGAAGCTGGGGTGCTCATGGATGGAGATGTAGAGCGTTTCCGGGTCTTCCTCAAAGGCGGTCTGGATGCCGTTGCCGTGGTGGGCGTCGAAATCAAGGATGCAGACCCGCCGCCGGTTGTAACGCTCCTGCCAGTAGCGGGCGGCGATCACGCAGTTGTTGAGGAAGCAGAAGCCGAGCGGCAGGTTGGGCTCGGCATGGTGACCCGGCGGCCGGACCGCGCAGAACACCGGCCCGCCTGCGCCGTTCTCCACCAGGTCGACGCCCTTGATCCCGGCGCCGGCGGCAAGCTGGGCAACCCCGAAGGTCTCGTAGCAGACCTGGTTGTCCTGATGACCGATACAGGAACGGCCGGAAAGGACCTCCTCCTCGAAGCGGAACAGCCAGGCGTCGCTGTGAAAGGTCAAGAGCCATCGCCGCTCCGCCTCCACCGGTTCGATATAGCGGAGCAGCGGCGCCAGGCTCCCCGCCCGCAACCGCTCATTGATGGCCCGCAGGCGCGTGGCGACTTCGGGGTGATCATCGCCCCGGATATCGTGGTCATCGAAACGGGACGTAGTGATGATGCTGATGGTGGTGGTGTCGCTCATGATCTCCCGGCGGAATTGTTCACCCTCTGAGTGGCGCGGCGGCGATCCCCGGCAGGCAATGCCATCCGGCGTGCTGAACCGGCCGGGCTCGCGCCCGCACCGGCTCAGCACGTTCAAAAGGATAATCCGCGGTTAACGGACAATTTCCGCCGGAGTCAGTTTCTCAAAGGGCATGAACGCGCCGCCCTTCTCGGCCATGAAATCCGCTGCGTCCTTCCTGGTGCGGAAGGCAAAGGGTTCCGGCCCCATCGGCCCCAGCCCCTTGGAACCGGCCACGTAGAAAAGACCGGCGGCATAATCGTACATGGCTTCGGGAAAGACGGTGGCCCAGATGAACATCGGTTTGACTCCGGCATGCCCATACTGGGAGGGATCGGCCATAAAATAGACCAGGCAGCGGCCTGAACAGAAATGCAGGGTCTTGTTGTCCGAGGTCAGGATCTGGGCACGGTTGTTGGGATAATTCGCCGGGGGCATGCCGCACACCACGCACCGGTCGGCGGCGGTGGGTTCGATGATCTTGCCGCTCTTTTTCCGTTTGGTGTCGATACTCGCCCGGTCCTTGCCCAACTGGGCGACGGCCTGCTGGTAGGCACGGCCGTAGTCTGAAATGACCCCGCCGTAGTCGGCAACGAATTTTTCCGCGGCCGCGCGGTCGGCAAAGGCGAGTTTGGAGATGTTGGTCATGGTCCCCGGGGCCTCCGAGCCGATCACATAGACCGCCTGCTCAGCAGGGATCATTTTTTCCGGAGCCAGATAGAGGGCCACCTTGACGTCGGCCGCATCCTTACCCTGCCGAGCGGCGCGTTCCGCCAGGCAATGAATGGAACAGGTTTCCTCTTCCGCGCCATCCAGATGATACTGATGCCTGGTCCGTGCCCACATATTGAGCATCATCCCGCAGTTGGGACACTTCCCCTTGTCCGTATAGTGGGCCGGCTTCATCATCGGATGCTCCACCGGCATGTTCATGGCCGCCATCATTCCCGGGTGCTTTTGGGCCTCCGCCATGGTCGGGGCCTTCATCTCCTCGGCTGCGAGCGGCAAGGCCGCCAAACCAGCGGTGAGCAGACAGGTCAAAAATAACACGCCGCTGATGATCATCCGCTTTAAACCTGATCCTCCTCCAAAGACGCTCTTTCTCCTCAGCATAGACCCCTCTCTTTTGGTCAGAATAAAAAAAAACGCGACTCAAGGCCGACAAAGGCCCCATCTTTTACTTATTGTATATCATCAAAACGATTCCGTCCAGCAGCGGCAATTTGTCGCACCATTTTTTCCCCGACCGTTTTTCCGACTAAAATATCGTTGCATTATCAGTATGTTGACCTTCTTTGTTGTTGAGAAGCGCCAACTGGAGTAGGGTATAAAAATATCTCCGCAATGGTTTCGGGAGCGCAAAGGAGGTTAACCGCGGAGAAACTTCCCCCATGGCCCCATCGCGTCCCCCCAGCTGACGAAAATGGTTGCCCATCCATGAACCGGACTCCTTCGCCCGTCATCTTTTATAAAGCCGCCCTCTGTCCCCGCTGTCTGCTGGTGACAAAAGTATTGGCCCGTCTTCGCCGGGCTTATCCTGAACTGGTGGTGGTGGAAATCGATGCTGTCCGCAGTCCGGTGCTGGTATGGCGCGACGGCATCCGGATGATCCCCGCCCTCAAGACCGAGAACGAGCTGCTGAGCGGCATTCTGTTGAAGCCAAAAACCATCGAAAGATTTGTTGCCCGCCACCTGGGCCGGTCAACGGCCATTCCGCCGTGACCGTCAACCGCGCTCTCAGAAGAAATCAGCACCGGAAGCCGGCTGCCAGTCGCCCTTGTCCAGCCGCCATTTTCCGTCCGCGCGATGCAGTTCCAGGTCAAATCGGTAGAGGTCCGCCTGCATATTGAGCAGGGCGTCCAGGTCAGAGACGTTCTGCCCGGTCAGGGCCGCGAAAACCGTGAGCCGTGCCCGTTCCGGCGCCGGGAAGGTCAACTCGCTCATCCGGGTCAGGATGTGGATATTCTTGTTTGCAAGCAGATACCTGGCGGCAATCGCCACGATGTCGCGCCGGGTCCGGCCCTGGTCGTCGAGATACTCCTCCGCGATCAACCCCTTCAGATCCCCGAGGCTCCGCGCCTCCGCCGCCGCCTCCACGGCCGCCACATATTGCCGGACCTGCTCTTCCGGGGAATCTCCCTGCCCGCAGGCGTAGAGAAGAATAACCACCAGCAGCGGCACTGCTTTAGCCAGAATCTTACCCGTCATTTTGTCACCTCCGAGCCTCTTGCAAAATGAGCATCTACTGCGATCGGCTAAAAATATCCTGGGCGGCGTCTTCCTTGCCCTGAATATTTTTCTCTCGATCTCGTAACGACGCTCATTTTGCAAGAGGCTCCTCCGAATACATATTGCGCAGCCTTCTGATCAGCCGGTCCCTGGTATTGGCCTGCTGATTTTCCAGGATGACGAAGGGCCGGCTCCCCGGCAGATAGCCGGCATAATTATGGATGCCGGCCATGGTCCCCGATTTCAGGCGAACGCCTTGCCGCTCGGGCAGTTGGCCGGCGTGGGGGGCGAAAATCCGCAACAGCTCCACCATGGCCCGGGCGGTGACCCGGTTTTCCCGGGATAGGCCGGACCCCTCCACCATCCGGATGGGGTCGGCGGTCTCCGTGCCGGCCAACTCCGCGAGGACCTCGGCCGCGGCCCGCCGCGCCTTGGCCCAGGTCGCGGGATAGCCGTAGCGCCCGGCCCCGCAGGCCAGGAACACCTGATTGGCCACGAAATTATTGGAAAACTCGAGAACGGAAACCAGGACCTCGCGCAGGACTCGGGAATTCTCGTGGGCATGGAGTAGAAGGGCATCCGCCGGCACCCTGCCGACCCCCAGCGGCCCGTCGCCGGGAATTCCGCGCGCCCGCTGCAGGGCGCGGAACAGTTCCGCCACATGTCGCGCACCGGTCTCTTCGGGCCGGCACCCGGCCTGGCAGATGTTCAGCCGGTACTCGCCCGGTCCTCGCCCTCCGGCCAGTTCCCGCATGATCGGCAGGGTCGGGGTCTGCTCCTCGGCGGAGCGTACCTTGCCGCCGTTTTCCACCCGGAAGGCTATGGTGTTGAAATTTACCGCCGTGGCGCCGACCGGCGCGTCATAGGGATTGTCGCTGGTCCCCCGACCCGGGACGTCGTCCTCCAGCGCGAAGCGGCTGTTGTCGACATAGATCCCGTTGATTTGCCTCACCCCCTCTTCGCGCAGCCGGTCCATGACAAGGGCGACCTCCTCGGCAACGAGAAAAGGGTCGCCGGAGCCGCGGATATAGAGGTTCCGCGCAGCGTCCTGATATAGTTCGGTGCGAAAACGGTATTCCGGGCCCAGGATGCGCAACCCGATCAGGGCCGTGGCGATTTTGAGGATGCTGGCCGGGATAAAGGGCTGGTCGGGATTGCAGGCGGCGAGAACTTTTCCCTCCGCATCGGCGACCAGCAGGCCGCCGTTCCGGATGTCGGAAGCAAAAGACCGGCAGTCAGCATATGCGGACTGCCGGTCTGCAAAAACAACAACCAGCAGAAAGACGCTCAGCCAGGCGAACAGAGATCGCTTCACGTCGTCCCTGCCGGCGCGGCGGTTCAGCCGATCTTGGGCAGGTTGGCCAACGACTCGGCTATCTCATCGGTGGGCAGGGAGTAGTTGTGCAGTTCCCCGGCAAAATAGCTGTCATAGGCGGCCATGTCGATGAGGCCGTGGCCCGACAGGTTGAAGAGAATGGTCTTGGGCTCGTTCAGGTCCCGGGTGGCCTCGATGATCGCCCCGCGAATGGCGTGGCAGGTCTCCGGCGCCGGGATGATCCCCTCGGTCTTGGCGAAGAGGACGCCGGCCTCGAAGCACTCCATCTGGTGGACATTGATGGGCTCGACGATCTTTTCCCGGATCAGGGCCGAGACGATGGGCGCCATGCCGTGGTAACGCAGACCGCCGGCGTGGATGCCCGGCGGCATAAAGTCGTGGCCCAGGGTATGCATGTGCAGAAGCGGCGTCATGCCGGCGGTATCACCGGAATCGTAAGCAAGCCGGCCGGCGGTCATCGTCGGACAGGAGGCGGGCTCCACCCCGACAAAGCGGATCTTTTTGCCTTCCAGCTGGTCCGGGACAAAGGGGACCACCAGGCCGGCGAAGTTGGAGCCGCCGCCGCAGCAGCCGACGATCACGTCGGGATAGGCCCCGGCCATTTCCATCTGTTTTCTGGCCTCCAGGCCGACAATCGACTGATGGAGGACCACATGATTGAGAACCGAGCCCAGGGCATAGTTGGTATCGGGACTGGTGGCCGCATCCTCCAGGGCCTCGCTGATCGCGATGCCCAGCGAACCGTTGCTGTCCGGGTGTTTTTCCAGGACCAACCGACCGTAGTTGGTATAGGGGCTCGGGCTGGCCACGATCTCCGCGCCGAAGGTCTGCATGATCGATTTGCGGTAGGGTTTCTGGTTGTAGGACACCCGTACCATGTACACCTTGCACTTCATGCCGAACATGGAGGTGGCCATGGACAGGGCGCAACCCCACTGGCCGGCGCCGGTTTCGGTGGCCAGCCGTTTTACCCCTTCCCGCTTGTTGAAATAGGCCTGGGGCACGGCGCTGTTCGGCTTGTGGCTGCCCACCGGCGATACGCTCTCGTTCTTGAAGAAGATCTTCGCCTTGGTGCCCAGGGCCCGCTCCAGGTTCAGGGCGCGAACCATGGGGGCCGGCCGCCAGATGGCGTAGATCTCCCGCACCTCCTCCGGAATGGGGATATAGCGCTGGGCGCTCATTTCCTGCTCCAAAAGACCCATGGGAAACACCGCCGCAAGCTTCTCCGGCCCGATGGGCTGTTTGGTTTCCGGATCCAGGGGCGGCTGCAGGCCGTTTGGAATATCCGGAACCACGTTATACCAGCTGGTGGGCATCTCATCGTCGCGCAACAGTATCTTCTTGCTCATGTTCTCTCCTTTCGCGGAAAATAAGTTCAAAGGGACCGGTCTCGGTACGTTAACTTGCCTCAGCCGCACTTGATGAACACGGGAATCCGTGCAGCAGAAAAATGTATACCATCTTCCCGGTGGCAACTCAAGCAGAGAAGGGCGAACCCGGCGTTGCCCGCTCAGGCAGAACCAGTGTTGTCCGGTTAGAAAATTGCAATGGCTGTTTTTCCCTCACCCCATCCCTCTCCCAGTGGGAGAGGGAGACTCTTATAACCCTCCCCCCCGAAAAGGGAGACTTATTAAACCCTCGCCCTCCGGGAGAGGGTGGCCGAAGGCCGGGTGAGAGAATAATGGTGCCGGAGAACCATGCGAAAAGAGAGTATGCAAAATCTTAACCGGACATCGCTGAGGCCGGACAAGGAATTTCGACAAGCCCGACCACCCTGGTCTTGCAGATCCGGGCAAGCAGGCTCTGCTCCTCTGTCAGCTGAACCGCTTCGGCGAGCACCGCCCTGGCGCTGATACCGGCGCGGCCGGGAATGGAAAGCAGCTCGAGAAAAAGCTCTTCCTCCGTTCCCTGCAAGGTCCGCACCAGGGGGCGGATATCCACTTCCCGCCGCACCCCCTTGCGCACCTGCGCCACCACCATGCTTTCCCTGCTCAAAAAATCTTCGACGGCGGCAAGTTGCGGCCCGGTAAGCGGCGATGCCAGGGTAACCTGGTAGCTGCTCAAAAAGGCCGGCGGCGTCCGCGCCGGCCGATCGCTCACGGCAACCACCTTCATCCCCGGCGGTAGTTCCCGGCTGAGGGCCTCGGCAAACGCCCGGGGATCGTCCAGCGGCACGCCGATTTCCATGTCAAAATACTCCGCCTCGCTTTCCATGCCCACAGGCAGCGCGTCGCTGAAGGAAACCCGGGGGGTGGGATTGTGGCCCTGAGAGTGGAGGACGGTTATTCCGGTCCGGTGCAGGGAGCGAAAAATGAGTTGCAGGGTCTCCAGGTGGCTGAAAAACCGGCTGTCGCCCCGACGGGTGTAGTACACCCGGTACACGACCGGCGGGTTTCCCTGCCGGCCGGCGGCCTGGACCGGCTGAGCCGGCCGGATCGCCGGCGCAACCGGCGGGTGCCCGCGATGGAGCACCGGCCTGATGGTCTTGAAATCGCAGAGCCCGCACTGCTGGCAGCCGCTGGTCCGGCAGTCCGGCGTATATTCCATGGCCAGCGCCCTGAGCCGTTCCTGCGCCAGGAATTCGCGGTCAACGCCGCTGGCCAGATGATCCCAGGGGAGAGGGCCTTCCGGATCCCGGGCCAGCAGATAGGCGTCCAGATCGATCCCGCACTCCCGGGCCGCATCCTGCCAGGCCGCCAGCCGATAGTGCTCGGACCACCCGTCCAGGCGCGCCCCGGCCCGCCAGGCGGTCTCGATCAGGCGGGCCAGGCGGCGGTCGCCGCGGGAGAACACCCCTTCCATGATGCTTTGCTGGGGATCCTGCCATTTGAGATTGAAGCCGCGGCGCGGCAAAAGCTCCTTGAGGCGGCTGATCCGCTCCCGGGCTTCGGCCAGGCTCAACTGCCGTTCCCACTGGAACGGTGTATGAGGCTTGGGGACAAAGGTACCGACGCTGACGTTGATCTGCACCCGGCCGCCATTGGCGCCGGCCTCCCGCTTCGCCTTGGAGGCCAGATCGATGATCGCGGCCACATCCTCCCAGGTCTCGGTGGGCAGGCCGATCATGAAATAGAACTTGATCAGCTTCCAGCCCAGGCCGAAGGCATTGCGGCAGGTGTCGAGCAGGTCCGCCTCGCTGATCCCCTTGTTGATTACCTGGCGCAGCCGGTCGGTGCCGGCCTCGGGAGCCACGGTGAAGCCGGTCTTACGCACCCGCCGGATCTGGTCCATGATCTCCGGGGTCAGGGTACCCACCCGCATGGAGGGCATGGAAACCGAGACATGGGATGAAGAAAAACGTTCCATCAGGGCGGTCATCAGTTCGGGCAGGCAGGAATAATCGCCGGTGGACAGCGAAAGCAGTGCCATCTCCTCGAAACCGCTGGCTGCTATCCCCTGCTCGGCCACGGCCATGACCTCGGCCGGCGACCGCTCCCGCACCGGCCGATAGATAATCCCGGCCTGGCAGAAACGACAGCCCCGGGTGCACCCCCGGGCGATTTCCACGCCCAGCCGGTCATGCACCGGCTTGACCACCGGGACCAGCGGCCGCCCCAGGGACGCCGCCGCCGGCATTTCCCCGAGCACCCGCCGCCGGACCGATTTCCGGCCAGGAACCAGGGCCCGCATCCCGGCAAACTGCCCGTCCTGATACTGCGGGACAAAAAAGGCAGGGACATAGACGCCCGGGATCGCGGCGAGGCGGGTCAACAGTTCCGGCCGCCCTGCGCCCTCCTGCTTTGCGGCACGAATCACCTCCGCCATCTCCAGGACCACCTCTTCGCCGTCGCCCAGGACGATGGCGTCGAAAAAATCAGCCACTGCTTCGGGATTCATCGCGCAGGAGCCGCCGCCGATGACCAGCGGTTCCTGGTCCCGCTCCGCGGCCCGGAAAGGGATGGCGGCCAGGTCGAGGACGGTCAGGATGTTGGTATAGCAGAGTTCGTAGGGGAGCGTAATGCCGAGCACGTCGAAATCCGCAAGCGGCCGGCGCGATTCCAGCGCGAACAGGGGCAGGCCATGCTCGCGCAGCTGCCGCTCCATGTCCAGGTCCGGCGCAAAGCAGCGGTCGGCGAGCAGATGCTCCCTGCTGTTCAGGATATGATAAAGGATCTGCAGCCCCTGATGGGCCATGCCGATCTCGTACAGGTCGGGAAAGACCAGGGCGAAACGGACCTCGGCCCGGTCCCAGTCCCGGTGGGCGGCATTGTGCTCTCCCCCCACGTAGCGGGCAGGCTTCCGGACCAGCGGCAGGATATGATTCAGATGTAGCGTACCGGGCATAACTGGCTCCCTGGAATTGTCGTTCCGGCCCTTTTACTGAAAAAAAGTTGACTTTTCAAATGGATTCAAAATAATATAAGCTAATTTATGGACTTAGACAAAGACCATTATCCCTCCTGGAAACGAAGAGAAATCCCATGACCAGAAAATATTTCCAGATATGCTCCCTACTGGCGGTTTTCCTGTGCGGCCTGTTCCTGACCGAAGCGTTTGCCGCCCCGCTCATCGAAAAAATCGAGTTTGACGGAAGCGACAACAATGCGGACCGGATCATCTTCAAGCTGAACAGCGCCACCCTGCCCAAGACTTTTGCGTTGAAGGGGCCGCCCCGGGCGGTCTTCGATTTTCCGGGCACGGCCCTTGCCAAGGGAGTAAAAACGAACATTACCGCACCCGGCAAGTTCATCAAGGGGATCAGGACCGCGGAACACCGGGGCGACCAGGCCAAGACCAGGGTGGTCCTTGATCTGCTTTCAGAGGACTCCATTGATTTCAAACAGGATTTCAACAACGTCAACAATACCCTGACCATCAGCGTCTTTGCCCTGGGCGCCGAACCGCCCCCTCCCCCTGTCGCCGCTGTACCGCCGCCGCCGAAAACCGATAAGCCCGCGGCGGTCCCCCCGCCTCCGCCGGCAGCCCGGGAAACGCCCCCGGCGCCACCGGCAAAACCGGCCCCGGCGGTTGCCTCCATTCCCAAGCCCGCCCCGGAAACAGGCGGGGCAAGGGATGAAGCAACAGTTATCCAGCCGCTGTCGGAGGTTGGCCCGGAACAGGCCACCGAAGGCGGCACGGTCTCGCCGGTCCTTTATTCCATCGAATTCGACCGTGATGCCCAACGCGGCGAGACGATCAGCTTCAAACTTAATACCTTCAATCCGCCGGTGGTCTTCGGCATTGAGGAAGACGCGCCCCGCATTGTCTGCTTCTTCAAGGATACCGCCGCCGGACCTGACCTGCAGAACCTGCTGGACGTCAACGGCCGTTTCATTAAATCCATCCAGGTGGGAAAATACAGCAATCCCGACAACATCAGGGTGGTCCTGGACCTCATGCCCAACCAGAATTATGATCTGCAGCAGATCTTCTTCAAGGAAGACAGCATGTTCATGATCATCATCAGCACCAACGTCTGAGGGGGAACAAAGCACTCAGGAGGGAAGGCAGGAAGCGGGAGACGGCCAGGCCGCAAGTCAGAAATACCCCGGCCTGCGTCGTGGGTACCCACGGACGCCCTCCCTCCCCCTCCTGGACGCTTTTCCCGCAGTACCAGATACCCGGCGCATTAGCACCTCGGTGCTTTTCCCCTCAATGCCTCAGCACATTGGAAGTTTGCATCAATGAGACCGGGCCGGAATCGGAGGAAGGACGTTATGTTCTACGATATTGCTCTCGTTTACCATAGCCTGACTCCATTACCCTTCAATCTTAATGGACATGTAACAACTCGTCATACCCGCGAAGGCGGTATCCATCCCCTTGACAACCAGCTGAAAATACCGGATTATCTGCTCTGCAGCAGATGATTGACACCCGTTTTCACGGGAATGACAAAATAATGCTGTTTCCGTGTTGTTACGAGTCCATCAACCATGACTCGGCCATGACTGCCGCCACCCTCCCCCTCATCCACCGTGACCCTTTTGACCCCATCCTTATCGCCGAGGCCATGCGCAACGGACTGACGATCCTCACCAAGGATCGACCCATTCCCCGCTACGGTGTGACCCCCCTCTGGTGAACCCAGCGAGACGGCGGCCTGGAGCGCCAATTTTCCATAATGACACCTTTTCATACAGAGCCTCTTGCAAAATGACGTCAATTTCTATCCGGGTGACAGATGTAATTTTTTGCGCAACGGCAGGGGACTGAATTTTTTTCGCGCCGGAGAAGCGAAAATCATTCTGTCCCCGAATATCTATGCCTTCATCCCCAAAAAACAGAGGGGGCCGGTCCCTTGCGGGAACCGGCCCCCTCTGTTTTTTCTTTCCTGGGTGGTGAATGATCAGGCCACGTTCTGATGTATCCTCATGACCCGTTGCGGTGCGATTGCATCCAGCCTGCGCGGCAGCAGCCCGTTGGCCATGAAGGCGCCGCACTCCTTGCGCTTCTCGAACGGACAGTCCGCGATGTTCCAGCAGGGCGTATATTGGAGGAGTTTCTTGATGGCCGCGATGGAGATCCCGTGCTCATGGATCATCTTTCGCAGGCATTCCACCCACTTCACATCGTTCATCGTGAAGTAGCGCCATTTGCCTTTGCGCATGGGGCGGATCAACTCATCCTGCTCGTAGATCCGCAGGGTACGGGGATGGACATCAAGCATCCGGGCGGCCGTACCGATGGTGAAGATTGCTTTTGTTTCGCTCATCATTCTGTCCTCTATCGTCTCGGACGGCGGGAGAAGCCGAAGCCACCCCCCGCCATTTTTCGCTGCGTGTCCCTTCTTTCAATGGGCGTCGTGCAGGGCATAGGCCTTGCCGAAGAACCGCTCGCCCAGCAGGAAGGCGGCACCGACCACGCCCATGCCCGCCATCACCAGGAGCATCTCGGCCACGGACGGGGTGTAGCTCAGGACGGCCGGCGTATTTGTCGTACCGGGGAACACCGGGATGATCTGGCCGGCAACCACTGTGTTGTAGGTCCGGACAAAAAGGCCGACCAGGGTCATGAGGGCGGCCGCGGACATGGCGGGCACGCTGTTCATCCGGGTGATGATGACCAGGACCAGGGGGAGCAGGAGACCGATCGCGACCTCGAAGATCCAGAAATTGGTGGCCAGGGGGCCGCTGATCAGCGCTTCCGCGGCCATCCGGCCTTCTTCCGCACCGCCGACAAAG
>QZJD01000023.1 GCA_003604995.1 Desulfobulbus sp.
TGATCCTGCTCCATGTCCTGCGCCTTGGCGGCCTTGTACCATTCATGCCACATTTCCGGCTTGAACCTGACGACCCTGTTCCTTCCGTTCTGTTTTGCCTGATAGAGCGCTACGTCGGCATATTTGATGACCTGGGTTATCGAGTCGCCGTCCTCGGGAAAGACGGCGACGCCGATGCTGACCGTCTTGTTCAGGATCTGGCCATCGGAAACCTTGAAATGATGCTTCTCGACCGCCTGCCGAACCTTTTCCGCAACGTCTTCCGAGCTGCCGCAATTATGGACTTCAAGAAGAATGACCAGGAACTCCTCGCCGCCGAAACGAACCAGCAGATCGCTTTCCCTGATCTGGTCACGGATCAGTTCAACCACCTCTTTCAAAATCTGGTCGCCGGCCTGGTGCCCGTGCTCGTCGTTGACCATCTTGAAATAATCGAGGTCCAGCATGAACAGGCCGATTTTGCTTTTATTCCGCTTGGCGAGCGGTTCGTACTGGTTGAGGTAATCCTCCAGAAAGCGCCGGTTGTAGCACTGGGTCAACGGATCTTTCAAGGTCTGGCTTTTCAAAAGCTTCAGCAGGCGGAGGGAGTTGAGGATCGGCGCGCACTCATCAAGATACTTGCGCATCAGGGTAATCTGTTTTTTGCGGACATCCAGCTGTTTCCGGGGCGCCATGAAGGACAGGATAACTCCGACGCTCCCGCCCATGACCATCGGGATGCAATAGCGGTGGTACTCCCGGTGATCGATGTTGAAATACGGGCACAGCCTGTTGTTGTTATAGGAGTACACCACTTCGCCGACCCGCTTGGCCCGGCAGTAATCCGCGTTTATATGCACTTCCTTGATGCAGAGTTCCTCTTCGCTCGTGTTGTCCAGCAGGATCCGCATGGTATTGTCTCTTCTGTTGACGCCGAGGATCAGGTAGTAATCAATGCTGAATTCCTTTTCCAAAACAAAGGCGAGCTGTTGATAAACCTCTTCCTCGTCTCTCGCGCCCTGCAGATCACGGCCAAAATTAGCCACCTTGTTCATCTGTTCAAGAAAGGAGGAGACGTTGTCCAGGGACAATTTTTTATGCTGATAGGAAAAACTCCGCAGGACATCGGCATCAGCCAGCAGGTTCTCGATTTTTAGTAGGAAATCGCTCCAGAGGTGCATCATGGTATTCACCACGTTGCGCATTTCGTTCAATTCATCCCTGATCCGCTTGCTGTAGACCGGGCAGCGGGTGCAATCCTCATACTTGTTGAGAAAAATACAGGTGTTTCGCCATTTGGGCGAAATGGCCAGGGAGCCCGTTTCCAGGTAGCAGACCAGGGAGGGGTTCTGGTGCACGGGGCATTCGCTGTGCTTGCAATTGAGAACATGCAGGCAGTGGATGTGATCGCTTTCAAAACGTTTGACAAAATCGTTGCTGAAGGAGTCGATCAGAATTTTTTTGAGTACGGCAAAGAAACTGCCGATATTGGTCAGGTTGGAGTAGAGAATCAGGACCAGCAGGACCGAACCGAGAACAAGAAGGAAACTGAAAACTTCCTTATGGTAAATCCCGATCTCCGTGGAGGGGTCATAGGTGAGGACCACCCTGGCCAGTATGCTGCGATCCAGACCCTTCAGGGCAACATCCTTATACAGCAGGTCGCTCGGTGCGGACGGATCGTTCAGAAAGGACCAGTCATGGCTGGTCAGCTCTGCCTTGATATGCCCCCTGGTGATCAGGGCGGTCATTCCGGCAGGCTCAGGGGAAGGGTCGGCGGATGAGCCGGCGTTGCCAGGTTCGGCCAGGAGCAGCATGCCGAAGGGCAGGGCGATATTGATCGCATGCAGGCTTTCCTGCAGATTCTCCCGCACCTCCAGGGCGCCGACATGTTGATTGTCCGCATAGATCGGGGTGACGGCAACCAGAGCCAGCCCGTTCTCGTCACGTTCGATGGTGCTGTAGGACTGAAGGTCCTGATTGACCTTGATAACCAGCGGTCTTGTCTCGGACAGGTCTTCGCCGTTAACGACCATTGCGCTGTGATAAAAGGAAATGGCCGGGGGTTTGAAAAAATGATACTGCAGGTGCTGGTTCCCTCCCGAACACTTCAGCCGTTTTTCCATATTTCTGAACAACAACAAATTCAGTTTTTCCGCGTCTCCGGCCACAAATGCCGCTGAAATTGCGGCATTGTCCGCGGTGAAGACCGCCTCCTTGAGCAGGTTTTCCTTATGCTGGTCAAGGCTGCCGGTTATCCATTCGCTCAGAAGCGCAAGCTGATTCCGCGCGGCATGTCTGGACTGAACACTGAAGGCCTGGTTGAGATAAAACAGCAGGAGCACGACAAACAGGCCGATCAAGCAGCCCGGCAGGTAGAGAAGGCGGGTCCGCAAGGTCCACTGCCTGGGGTGGAGGGGGGTCAGGAGCTCATGCAGAAACGCGCGGAAGCTGAAATGCTTTTTCGGCCTGGCCGCGCTCGCGGAAGCTTTTTCCTCTGACTGCGAAGAAGTTACGTCCTGTTTATCACTGGTGCCGTCTTTCTCCATTCTTGCTCGAAAAAAACGCCTCCTTTATTTGTTTCGCGGTCCTGCCGGCGATTTGGCGACGGGAGGACGGGTTCGGCGGCGGGCAATGAGCGCGAACGCCTGGATCAGGGCCGGAAAAACCATTGGATAATGCTGAAGAGGGCGATGGGGCAGCGTCATTGCACATCACCGGCCGAGGAGAAGCGAGCCGCCCCGTTGGAAAGGGGATTGCTCAAGATTTAATGAATGTGGCGAAATCAACAGCCTGCTCACCTGCAAAGTGAGCTCTTCGCCATGGTTTTGAAATACAATGACTATTGCAGGTTCTTGCAGGAATGGGCCGTAGTAATTTCCACAAGAAGGTCAGGCTGCAATTGCATTATAAGCGTGAAATTTTTTCTTGTCAAAAGGAGCTGAAGAGGAGCGGTTCAGGCATCTATTGCGGCAGGAGCGGGTGCTGGTGGCGCTTGATCATATAATAGAGGACCGGCACCGCCATTCGGCTGATCAGGAGCGAGGCTATTTCGCCGAACATCAGTGAGATAGCCAAGCCCTGGAAGATCGGGTCAGCCAGGATCACCGAGGCGCCGACCACCACCGCCAGGGCGGTGAGGAGCATGGGCCTGAATCTGATCGCCCCGGCCTCCACCACCGCCTGGGCCAGGGGCAGCCCGTGGCTTAAGCGCAGCTCGATAAAATCGACCAGGATGATCGAGTTGCGCACCACGATCCCTGCGCCGGCCATGAAGCCGATCATCGAGGTGGCGGTGAAAAAGGCGTCAAAGCCCCAGTGCGCGGGCAGGATGCCGATCAGGGAAAAGGGGATGGCGGCCATGACCACCAGAGGGGTGATCAGATCCTTGAACCAGCCCACCATGAGCATGTAGATGAGGATCATCACCACGCAGAAGGCGAGACCCAGATCCCGGAACACTTCCAGGGTGATGTGCCATTCCCCGTCCCACTTCATTGCCGGCTCCAGGTCGCTGAAGGGCTGGTTGAGGTTGTAGAGCCTGATCGGTTCGCCTGCGGAACTCTTCAGCTCCTTGAGCTTCTTGTTCATCGCCAGGATTGCGTAGACCGGGCTTTCAGCGGCGCCGGCCACGTCGCCGGTGACATAGATTACCGGCCGCAGATTCTTGCGGTAAATAGGCTGGTCTACCGGCACTTCCCGGATATGGACCAGTTCGCGCAGGGGAACCACCGGGGCCTTTGGGTCATGGGTCGGCCGCAGATGAATGTTCAGCACCCCGTTCACCCGGGCGCGCATGGCGCGGGGCAGTTCCAGGATGATGTTGATTTCCTCCTTATCCGGTGGCTGGTGAAAGAGGTCGATGGACATGCCCTGCACCGCCATCTGAATGGCGCGGGTCACCTCGCCCTCGGAGATCTGGTTCAGGGCCGCCTTTTCCTTGTCCACGGTGATCACCGTCTTGGCGCGGTCCTGTTCCCGGTACCAGTCGATGTCCACCACCCCTTCGGTGGTTTCGAAGATTTTTTTGACCTCGGCGGCCAGGGCCACCCGTTCCTGCTCTGTGGGCGCGTAGATTTCCGCAACCAGGGTCTGCAGGACCGGCGGTCCGGGCGGCACCTCGGCCACGGCCACCGTCGCCCCGTAACGCTCGGCAATTGCGGCCACCGCCGGCCGGACCCGTTTGGCCACGTCATGGCTCTGGGTATCGCGCTCGTGCTTGGGCAGGAGGTTGACCTGGATGTCGGCCACGTTGGATCCGGCGCGGAGGAAATAGTGGCGGACCAGGCCGTTGAAATTGAAGGGCGCTGCGGTACCGGCGTAGACCTGGTAGTTGACCACTTCGGGTTCGCCGGCGACCACCGCGGCCATTTCCCGGGCGACCCGGGTGGTCTGCTCCAGAGTCGAGCCTTCCGGCATGTCGAGGATGATCTGGAATTCCGACTTGTTGTCAAAGGGCAACATCTTGACCTTGACCAGCCCGAAATAGACCATGGAGCAGGTCCCCAGCAGCAGGCCCGTGATGAGGGTGAAAAAGAGCACCCGCATACCACCGTGCGCAAGCAGCGGATCCATGATCCGGTGGTAGAGACGGGTGAAGAAGTCGTCGGGCATCTGCTCCGGCTCTTCCGGCTCGACGGAGCATTCCTTTGGCGAACAGGTCTTTTTCAGGAGGCGGACCGCGGCCCAGGGGGTCACGGTGAAGGCGATGATCAGGGAAAAGAGCATCGCCGCGGAGGAGCCGATGGGGATGGGTCGCATGTAGGGGCCCATCAGGCCGCCGACAAAGGCCATGGGGAGAATCGCGGCGATGACCGCCCAGGTGGCGAGGATCGTGGGGTTGCCCACCTCAATCACCGCCTCTACTGCCACCGTCATCATGGCCCGGTTCCGGTTGGCCGGCAGGCGGAGGTGGCGGACGATGTTCTCCACCACAACGATGGCGTCGTCCACCAGGATGCCGATGGAAAAGATCAGGGCAAAGAGGGTGATCCGGTTGAGGGTGTAGCCGTAGAGGTAGAAGACAAGCAGGGTCAGGGCCAGGGTCGAGGGGATGGCCAGCATGACCACCAGGGATTCCCGCCAGCCGAGGAAAAAGAGGATCAGCAGGGCCACGCCGAACACGGCGATCCCCATGTGCAGGAGCAGTTCGTTGGACTTTTCCGCGGCGGTCTGGCCGTAATCGCGGGTGACCGTCACCTCGACGTCCGCCGGGATCAGGTGCCCCCGCAGGGATTCAAGTTTGTCCTGCACCGTCCGCACTACCCGCACCGCATTGGCCCCCGGCCGTTTGGCCAGCGACAGGGTCACCGCCGCCTCTTCCTGGGCGCCGTGTTTGCCGAAGAGAACATAGTTTGCCGGCTCTTCCGGGCCGTCGATGATCGTCGCCACCTCGTCCAGGTAGACCGGCTTGCCGCCGTAGACGCCGACGACGATCCGGCCGATCTCCGCGGCGGAGGAGAGGAAGGTCCCGCTCTGCAGAACAACCTCCTTGTTCATCGCCTGCAAGGTGCCGGAAGTGGACTGGCGGTTGGCCTCCTGCAGCCTGGGCACCAGGTCGGCCACGGTCAGATTACGGGCGGCCAGCAGCAGTGGGTCAAATTGAATGCGCACCTCTCGCCGGTTGCCGCCGATGAGCTTGGTTTCCGCCACCTCCGGGATATTTTTCAGGGCATCGTCCACCTGGGCCGCCAGGCGGCGCAGGGTGAAGTGGTCATAGCGGCTGCTGTGGAAGGTCAGGGCCAGGATCGGCACGTCGTCGATGATCCGGGGCTTGATCAGCGGCTTGGACACCCCGTGCGGGATCCGGTCGAAGTTGGTTTCCAGCTTCTGGTTGAGGCTGACGATGGCGTCCTCCAGATTCTGCCCCACGTAGAAACGGGCGATGAGCAGGCAATGGCCTGGCGAGGAGGTGGAATAGATGTATTCGACGCCGGGCAGCTCGTAGAGAAGCTTTTCCATGGGGATGGAGACCCGCTCTTCGATCTCTTTGGGCGTTGCGCCCGGCATGGAGACCATGACGTCGATCATCGGGACCTTGATCTGCGGCTCTTCCTCTCTGGGCAGGAGAACCACGGCCATGAGGCCGAGCAGCAGCGAGGCGAGGATGATCACCGGGGTCAGCTTGGCGTCGACAAAGGCGCGCGCCAGCCAGCCGGCGAAGCCGGAATGTTCGCTTGGACTGTTGTGCTTCATGGAATGAGCGTCACAGGCTGGCCGTCCACGAGTTCGGCGTCAAGGGGAATGGCAATCCGTTCACCCGGTTCGAGTCCGGATAGGATTTCCACCTGGTCCTGCAAGGTCATGCCGGTGCGCACCAGCCTGAGACGTGCGGTGTTGTCACTGATCACGAAAATCCGTTCCAGCTGGCCGAATCTCCGGACAGCGGCTGCGGGCACGAAGAGGGCATCCTTCTGTTGGCCGGTCACGGTGACTCGGGTGAATTGGCCGGTACGCATCCGGGACGACGCCTCGATGTCCAGCTTAACCGTGGCGGTTCGAGACAGGGGGTCGGCGGCCGGAGCCACTTCCGCCACCGTACCGGCAAGATCCAGATCGGCGGCAGGGATGTGTACGGGCAACTTGTCGCCGGCTCTCAGCTGCAGGACCAGGGTTTCGGGAACCGAGGCCACCACTTGAAGCCGGCTGCTGTCCTCCAGGTGCAGGAGCGGAGCGCCGGGGGTGGCAAGGTCCCCGACGCTGGCTTTTTTGGCGGTCACCACCCCGTCGAAGGGGGCGGTGATCCGGGTATAATCGAGCATGGTCCTGGCCTCGCGGTGCGACGCCTCGGCGATCCGGTACATCTCTTCCAGGGACTTGACCATTTCGGCGGTGGCCGCGTTTTTCTGGAGGAGTTTGCGTTCCCGTTCCAGGTTGCGGCGCGCCTGCTCCAGCTGTGCCTCGGCCTGGAGAACCTTGGCGGAAATCTCGCCGGCGCGCAGCTGGACCAGGAGGTCGCCTTCCTTGACCGGGGAGCCGAGCACCACCGGCATCTGTTCGATGGCGCCGGTGATCTTGGCGGCGATCACCGCCTGCTTTACCGCCTGAATGGTGCCGACGACCTCGGTCTGAATCGGCGCGCCCTGGGCTGCTACGGTGAAGGCCCTGACTTGCACGGAAGGCAGAGGTGCGCCAGTCGGTTCCGGCGGCGCCTGTTTTTCTCCCCGGCATGCGCCCAGGAGAAGCATGGCACAGAACAGGGGCAAGAAGAGTTTGTTGTTCATGGGAAGCTCTCGCTCACTCGTGATGACAGGTCAGTTCAGTGTTGAATTTCAGCCAGGGGCTCGCCATCCCCTTCGGGGAGTTCAAACTGCATCAGGCCGGCCGCCTTGCGCAGGTTGGCCACCGCGATCCGGCGGGCAGCCCGGGCAAGGGTCCCGCGGACCATGGCTTCGGTCAGGCGATTTTCCACGTCGATCAGTTCGGAGGAAAGGATGATCCCCTCCTTGAACCGTTCCCGGCTCAGATGGGCGCTTTCTTCCGCCTGCTCAACCATTTTTGCGGTTACCCGCAACCGCTGTTCAGCCTGTTGCAGGGCGAGGGACGCCTGTTCGACCTCCAGGCCGAGAGCCAGCAGCATCTTGCGCCGCTCCTCCTTTCTTTCCGCCAGTTGGGCGGTGGCCCTGGCAACCTGCGCCGAGGTTCGCTGGCCGCCATAAAGGTTGAAGTTCAGTTTGGCGCCGGCCAGCCAGGAATCTCCGGAACCATCCAGTTCATAGCCCTGGTCGAACTGGTAGCCGGCAAAGGCTTCTGCGGTGGGATAATATCCGGCTCGGGCTTGACGCAAGCCCGCTTCCGCGGCCGAGATGGCCGCGTCCATGACCTTCAGCTCGGGGCGGCGATCAAAGGTAAGGTCAGGGGGCAAGGACTGTTCGTCCGTACAACCGGGGTCAATGCTGATGTCCCCTTTTTCCAGCCCCAGCAGGTTGCGTAAGGCCCGGTTGGTCAGATCCAGCGCATGCCGGGCCTGTATGAAATTTTCCTCGGCTTCCGACCTGTGGACTTCCAGGTTGAGCAGGTCTGCCTTCAAAAGATCGCCGGCCTCGTAGCGTGCCCGCGCTACCTGGAGGGAGGCGGTTATCGCCTTGAGGGCCGATTCCCGCGCCTCAAGGTTTTCCCCGGCCTGGACGATGGTGTAATAGGTTTTCACCACCTCGAAACCGAGTTGCGAGCGGACGATGTCCAATTCATGACGGGTCGCGGTCTCCATAGCCGTGGCAAAATCAAGACCTGCCTGATCGCGGCCACCGTTGTACAGCCGGTAGCTGAGCGTGGCGGCCATGTTCAGGTTGTCGGTCACCCCCGGATCATTGAAGTCGATGGACTGGTCAAAGGCGGCCTGGTTGAGGATATTGCCGAAGGAGTAGAGGGGGGTGTTGGTCCGGCTGTACCCTGCGCTCAGGTCGAGCTGCGGATAAAAGGAGGCGTTGGCTTCGCGAACGGCCGCCCGGGCGGCAATGATTCGCTGCCGGGTTATGGCGGTGTCCGGATTGTTGCGCTGGGCGAACCGGACCGCTTCTTGTGCCGTGGCGATTTTCCGCGGTTCGTCTCCGATCTCTTCAGCCAGGACAGGATGAACCAGGAGCAACAGGAAAAGGAGTAGGGTGGCTAACGTTTCCCTGGCCTTTCCCGTGGGTCCGGTCTTGGCTGGCGGTATATTTTCCATCATGGTGCAGCGTTGTCCTTTTTCTGGTTGCGGTGCGGACTTGCCTGGAAAACAATTAATATATATTATATCAGGATGCGCGCGGCAAATTCAACCCTGTCGGCCGAAGGTGCTGCGAAGGCTGTCTAATAAATAACCATAATATACTATGACGCAAGATCTTTATTTAATTATTTTATTAAATTGTTAAATAGCGAGGATGGTTAAATGAAAAAACGACGCTCTTTCAGGAAAATATTAACGGCACTGGCCCTTGCCTCCTTGTTTCTGGCTTCCGGGCCTGCCGGTGCGGCAGAGGAAGAAGCCGGCGCGTGGGATCAGGCCGCCCGGGAACTGAGGGAAGCGGCGGGAGAGGTCAAGGAGGCTGGTGGTGCAGTAAAGGACGCCACTAAGGAGACGTCCAGGGATGTGTGGGAAAAAACCAGGGACGAATCCCGCCAGATTTATCACCGGACCAGGGAAAAAACCCAAGAAGGTTTGCAACAGACAAAGGAGACTTCCGGCTCGACCTGGGATACCATCAAAAATGAAACCAAGGAAACGTGGCACAAAATCAAGCGAGAAACCATGGAGATTCTCAGAGACTCCAAGGCGAGAATACATGAAGCCACCAGCCCGGAAGCGGAATCCGCTGATCCCGCTGCTTCAGCCGCTCCGCCGGATAAATGATTCTTACATGATGGTCTTGACCGCGGCATCAGCCACGGCGATGATCTTTGCCGGCATGGCACCCATGATGATGATCAGCACCACCAGGATGATCCCCACCGCCTTGTTCAGGCCGTCCACCGCCACCACCGGCCGGTCTTCCGGATCAGCGGTGTAGGCGACCCGCACCACCGACAGGTAGTAGTAGATGGCAATGGCGGTATTGATCGCCGCCAGGATGACCAGCCACAGGTAGATGGTATTCTCGCCGCCGGCCGAAAGCGCACCGGTCAGGAGCATGAACTTGCCCATGAAGCCCACAAAGGGCGGAATGCCGGCAAGCGCGAACAGGCCTACCGCCAGGATCAGGGCCAGAACAGGCTGTCGCTGGTGCAATCCCTTCAGATCCTCGATGGCCAGGTTTTCCCCCTCCCGCGATACCGCGCAGAGGACGAGGAAGCAGGCCAGGTTCATGATCACGTAGCCGGCAATGTAGTACATGGCGATGGCATAGCCGCCCGGATCCAGGGTGAGCAGGCCGAGCAGAATGAAGCCGGCATGGGCGATGCCCGAGAAGCCGAGCATTCGCTTCACATCAGTCTGAACCAGGGCGCTCAGGTTGCCGTAGAACATGGAGCACAGGGCGAGAAACATCAGCAGGTAGATCAGGGTCATGTCGCCGCCGGGCGCCAGGGTGGTGATCCGGATCAGCAGGGCCACCGCGCCCAGCTTGGGGACGGTGGCGATGAAGCCGGTGGTCTCGTTGGCCGCGCCCTGATAGATGTCTGGCACCCAGAAGTGCATGGGAAAGACGGCCAGCTTGAAGAAAAAGCCGGCCATGACCATAATTACCGCAAAGAGGGCCGCAGGCTGCGGGGCCTGTGGGAGGGCAGCGAGAATCTCCTGCAAATAGGTGGTCCCGGTCAGGCCGAAGAGGTAGCTCATTCCGAACAGCATGAAGCCTGTGGCCATCACCCCGAAGAGGATGTACTTGATACCGGCCTCCATCTGAATGCGCATCCCCCTGGCATCGCTGCGCATGGGCACCAGCAGGTACAGGGCAAAGGAGGAAAGCTCCAGGGAGACGAAGATGGTGATCAGCTCGACGGAACTGACCAGCATCATCAGGCCCAGGGCGCTGAGCAGAAGGAAGAGATAGTATTCCGGCCGCACCTCCTCGTCGATGTCCTTCAGTTCACGGCCGAAGATCAGGGCCACGGTCAGGCCGAAGGCGATCAGCAGCTTGAAGAGCTGGGAGTACAGATCTATCCGGTAGCTGTCAAAAAAAAGGCTTGCCTGGTCGTTGACGCCGATCAGGGCGGCGAGCAGGGAGATGACCCCAAAGCCCACCGCCGTGTTTTTCACCTGGTTCGCTTCCAGCCGCTTGAACAGGCTCAGGGCAAAAAAAGCGGCGGCGCCGATGAGGACCGTGATTTCGGGGACGATAGCCATGTGCGATTCCTTTCCTGAAGTTCTCTCGCGAAGAATGATCTTATCTCAGGGCCATGCCCTGCTGTTGCCAGCTGTGCAGCTGGTCGAGCAGACTGACCACGGAGGTGTGCATCATATCGATAAAGGGCTGCGGGCCGAGCCCGATCCAGAAGACAAAGAGGAGAAACGGCGCCAAGGTGACGATTTCCCGGAGGTTCAAGTCTTTGAGATGGCTCTGGTCGGGATTGGTGGCTCGGCCCCAGACTACTCGCTGCAACAGGCGGAGCATGTAGGCGGCAGCCAGGACCGCGCCCGGAATGGCGGCCAGGGCCAGAGGCACGTTTTCCTTAAAGGTGCCGGCCAGGACCAGGAACTCGCCGATGAAGGAGTTGGTTCCCGGAAAAGCAAAGGATGACAGGGAGAAAAAGGCGAGATAGGTCACATACCAGGGCATGTATTTGCCCACCCCGGCGGCCACGTCAAGCTCACGGCTGTGGGTCCGCTCGTAGATCATGCCCACGCAGAGGAACAGGGCGCCGGTGGTGACGCCGTGGTTGATCATCTGCATGATCGCCCCTTCCAGGCCCTGGCTGTTCAGGACAAAGATGCCCAGTGTCACAAAGCCCATGTGGCCGACGCTGGAGTAGGCGATCAGCTTCTTCATGTCGTTCTGGGCCAGGGCGGTGAAGCCGCCGTAGATGATGCCGGCGATGGACAGCCACAGGATATAGGGCGCCAGGGCAAAGGTGGCATCAGGGGTGATCGGCAGACAGAAGCGAAGAAAACCATAGGTACCCATCTTCAGGAGGATGCTGGCCAGGATAACCGAGCCGGCGGTGGGTGCTTCCACATGGGCCGCGGGCAACCAGGTATGGAAGGGAAACATGGGCACCTTGATGGCAAAGGCCAGGAAAAAGGCCAGGAAGACCAGGATCTGAAAGGTCGTCGAGTACTGCTGCCACATCATGTCCGGAATGTAAAAGCTGCCGTTCTTCAGGTACAGGGCGATGATCGCCACCAAAAGAAGGATGGAACCAGCCAGG
The DNA here is from genome assembly GCA_003604995.1 of Desulfobulbus sp. Taxonomy (GTDB): domain Bacteria; phylum Desulfobacterota; class Desulfobulbia; order Desulfobulbales; family Desulfobulbaceae; genus UBA10518. Next base: position 11,767 of record QZJD01000023.1, read on the forward strand.
GTGTACAGGAAGAACTTGATGGAGGCGTACACCTTGCGCGGACCGCCCCAGATGGCGATCAGCAGGTACATGGGAATCAGCATGAACTCCCAGAGGATGTAGAACAGGACGAAGTCCAGGGCGACAAAGACGCCGAGCATGGAGGTTTCCATGATCAGCAGGCAGATCATGAAGGCGGCGACCCGCTTCTGGATGTACTTCCAGGAGGCGAGCACGCAGAAGGGCATGATCAGGGTGGTGAGCATGACCAGGAGCACCGAGATGCCGTCCATGCCCAGGACATAGTTGATGTGGAAGCGGGGTATCCACTGGTGGAATTCCGCGAACTGGTATTTGGCCGTGGTCGGATCAAAGCCGCTGACCAGGGGCAGGGAACAGAGGGCGACCACCGTGGTGACGGCCAGGGTCCAGAACCGGGCAAAGGACTCGCCGTGGAAGACAAGCATGACCAGGGCGCCCGCCAGCGGCAGGAAAATCAGGAAGCTGAGCAGGGGAAACCCCTCGTTGATGATCAGGTTATCCATTCCCTATGATCCCTTTATGAGAGTTGTAAGAAGACATATGCAACCAGGACGACGGCGGCGAAGGTCGCGGCAAAATAGATGGTGAACTGGATCTGCCCGCTTTGCAGCGTGCGGACCCGGCCGCCGATCGCCCGGACGCAGCGGGCCAGGCCGTCCACCACCCCGTCGATGCCGTGCCAGTCGAACCAGCTCCAGAAACGGGCGGTGGTCATCAGGGAACCCAGACCGACCACCCGGTAGGCCTCGCCCCAGGCGGTATCAAACCACTGGATGGGGTTCTTGGCGATCCACAGAAACCAGGAGCCGGCCTTGCGGTACAGCCAGTCCATGTCCAGACAGAGCTTGTCTTCCGGCACCAGGTATTTTTTCAGCATGAAAAAAGCGATTGCCGCGAAACCGAGAATCTGCAAGGTTTCGGCGATATGATAGCCGCCGTAGGGATGGTAATTGACCGGATAGGGCAAGAGCGAATAGAGAGCGGCGGGCACGCTGCCGACAATGATGCACAGCGAGGCGCCAGCGGTCATCGCCATCTGCATGTTCCACGGCGGATCGGCCGCCTTGGCCCAGGTCTCGTTGGTGCAGTTGTTTTCCCCGAAGAAAAGGAAATAGGGAAGTTTCAGGCCGTTGTACATGAAGGTGCCGGTCGCGCCGAGCATCAACAGCCAGGCCGCCCAGTTCAGGTGCGCCTCGAAACCGGCGCCGACGATCATTCCCTTGCTGACAAAGGCGGCGAAGAGAGGCGCGCCGGAGATGGACAGACAGCCGACAATGGTGAAGATCATCGTGGCCGGCATTTTTTTATACAGGCCGCCCAGTTCGGTGAACTTGGTCTTGCCGGTCATGTACAGCACCGAGCCGGTGCCCATGAACAGGAGCCCTTTGTAGAGAATATGGGCCACCGCATGGGCCGAAGCGCCGTTGATCGCCATCTCCGTGCCGATCCCGACCCCGGCCACCATATAGCCGACCTGGCTGACGATGGACCAGGCGAGCAGCTTGCGGATGTCATTTTCCATGACCGCGTAAATGACGCCGTACAGGGCCATGATCACCCCGAGCAGGACCAGAATGTCGAAGCCGGCAAAACCTCGGGCCAGCGTATAGACCGCGGTTTTGGTGGTGAAGGCGCACATGAACACCGAGCCGTTGAAGGAGGCCTCGGAATAGGCGTCCGGCAGCCAGGAGTGCAGGGGGACGATCGCCGCGTTCAGGCCGAAGCCGATCATGATCAGCCAGGTGTACAGCTCAGGCTGCTTGACATCCATCAGGCTGAAGGTGATGTCGCCCACCGCCTGGTAGCGCAGCATGATTCCGGCGAGCAGGATGATCCCGCCGATGGTGTGGATGAGCAGGTAGCGGTAGCCGGCGGCCAGGGAACGTTCGCCCCGCCTGAACCAGATCAGGAAGGTCGAGGCAAAGGCCATCATTTCCCAGAAGAGGAACAGGCTGAGGTAGTCGCCGCTGTAGATGGTGCCGAGCGACCCGGCTACATAGAACCAGGCGGCCATGTGCTCCTTGGCGTTGTCCACGTGCAGGCCGTACAGGGTGCCGATGATCGCCATCAGTCCCATGATCAGGGCGAAGATAGTGGAGAGCCGGTCCACCCGGCCGAAGACCAGCTGCCAGTCGAGAAAGTTGACCAGGCCGTGCTGCCCGGGCAGGGCACTGTTGGCCACCACCGCGCCCATGGCCAGGAGCGGCACCAGGAAGAGATAGGGCCTGCGCAGCGGGCCCCGGATAAAGGGCAGGAGCAGGGCGCCGGCTATCAGGATCAGGGCTGGATGGGTGAATGCGCTGAACATGGCTGTCCCTCTTTATGCGTGCTCGCCGGAGCTTTTTTGGGTGGTTGAACAGGTGCAGGTGCATTCCGCGTCGCGGTCATAGTAGTCCGGGCGGGTCATAATCCCGGAATGGCCGAACCAGCGGGCAACGCCGATGATCACCGCCGCGGCACCGAACCCGAAGAACGACCAGAAGAAGGGGAGCTTCTCCACGGAAGTATGTGCATGGCTGGTATCCACGGTCAGGCTGTAGGCCAGAACCAGGGCGAGGAGCCCATAGCAGGTCTTGATGACCAGGGGCAGCCGTTCGCGCAGGGAGTCAATCAGTTTGTTCATCCTGTCACCGCCTTGACGAATTGCATCATGAAGTTGGGATAGATCCCGATGATCACCGAGATGGTCACTGCAATGAGGATCGGTATGAGCATGGACAGCGGGGCCTCATGGATCCCCACCGCCGCCCCTTCCGGCTTCTTGCCGAAAAAAGCCTTGTAGGTGACCGGGGCGAAGTAGCCCACGTTAAGCACGGTGGAGCCGATCAGGATCAGGAGGATCCCCACCTGGTGCGCCTCCATGGAGCCCACCAGCAGGTACCACTTGCTGACGAAGCCGGCCACCGGCGGCGCGCCGATCATCGACAGCGAGGCCACGGCAAAGGCGCCGAAGGTAAAGGGCATGGTCCGCCCGAGCCCGCTCATCTCCGAGATATTCTTCTTGTGGGCCGCAACATAGATGGCGCCGGCGCAGAAGAACAGGGTGATCTTGGAGAAGGCGTGGTTGACGATATGGATGATGCCGCCGTCAATGGAGTGCGGGGTGAGCAGGGCAACGCCCAGGATGATGTAGGACAACTGGCTGACCGTGGAGTAGGCGAGCCTGGCCTTCAGGTTGTCCTTGGTGAGGGCGATCACCGAGGCCATGATGATGGTGAAACCGACAAAGTAGGCGGTGGGGATCCCTAAGTTGAACGTGGACATGGTATCCGTACCGAAGACGTAGAGCATGGTCCGGGTGGTGCAGAAGACGCCGACCTTGACCACGGCCACCGCATGGAGCAGGGCGGAGACCGGGGTGGGGGCGACCATCGCGCCGGGCAGCCAGTGGTGGAACGGCATGACGCCGTTCTTGGCGAAGCCGAAGATGCAGAAGACATAGAGCATGATCACCACCCAGGCCCGGGTGTCACCGGGGATGATCCCGGTGGAGATGTTATGCGGGAAGTCCAGGGTACCGGCCAGGACATAGATCAGGATCATCGCCGGCAGCAGGAAGAGCTTGGCGGTGGTGGTGAGGTAGACCACGTACTTCTTGCCGCCCTCGTAGCCCTCTTCGTCCTGGTGATGGGCGACCAGGGGATAGGTGCAGACCGAGACGATCTCGTAGAACAGGTACATGGTGAACAGGTTGTCGGAGAGCGCCACGCCGATGGCCCCGAAGATGGCCAGGGCGAAGCAGGCGTTGAACCTGGTCTGGGCATGCTCCTTCAGGCCCCGCATGTAACCCATGGAGTAGAATACGGCAATGGTCCACAAGGAGGAGGCGACCATGGCGAAAATCATCGAAAAGCCGTCGGCGCGCAGGGTGATCGACAGGCCGGGCAGCAACTGAAACATCTGGTAGACCAGGGTCCTGCCCTCACGGATCGCCGGGATAAAAGACAGGACGATGCAGAAAAGCAGGATGGAGGCGGCTGACGAGACAAACTCCCGCAGGTTCGGGTGGTTTTTCAGGGTCATCACCACCAGGCTGCCAAAGAGCGGGATGATCACCGCCAGGAGCAGGTTCGGTTCCTGTGATATAGTGGTTGCAGCGGTAACAGGGTCCATATTCGTCCTCTCGGCTTATCCGTGCAGATCAACCAGATCTTCGGTGTCGATGCTTTTGTAGTTTCTGTACACAGCCACAACAATACTGACGGCGATGGCCGCTTCGGCGGCGGCGATGGCCATGATGAACAGGGTGAAGATCTGGCCCACCGATGGATCAGGCGCCAGGAAGCGGTTGAAGGCCATGAGGTTCACCGAGGAGCCGGACAGGACGAGCTCCGAGGCAATCAGCATGCCGACCAGCGTCTTGCGGGCGACCAGGCCGTAAATACCGAAGCCGAAGAGCAGGGCGCCGATAACCAGATAGGTCCCCAGACAGTTGTACAGGTTGAGTAGTGTCATGCGCGGCTCCTTCCTCGGCGGGCCAGCACCAGGGCGCCGATGATCGCAAGCAGTAGGACGATGGAGATCAGTTCAAAGACCAGGGAATAGGTGGTCAGAAAGGCCTTGCCGACCGCCTCCATGTCACCGGTTCCCTGGCGGGGAAAGGCCTGCCACTCGGTTTTTACTCCCAGATAGGCAAGGGCGACAAAGAGGAAGGCGCCGACGGCGGCCCCGATCGGGCTGGCCAGGGCGCCGGTCCGGCCGCGTCCGGTATGATCTTCCGGGTCGGCCATCATGATTGCAAAGGCGATGAGGATGCTCACCGCGCCCACGTAGATCAGCATCTGCATCATCGCCACAAAGGGACTCAGCAGGAAGTAGTACAGGCCGGCCACACCGGTGAAGGCCAGCGCTAAGCCGGCCACGCAGCGGACCAGCCGCCGGGAGGTGGTGGCGACAACCGCGCCGGCGATGATCAGGCCGACGGTGATCAGGAAGACCAGGCCGACGAATCCTTCCGCCGAGAAGAGGGAGGGCCCGCCTGCCGGCTGACAGAATAGGGTCTGCATCAGCGTTTTTCCTCCAGTCGTTTGACAAGGTCGAAGATGTAGTCGTCCTTGTTGGTGCTTGCCAGGTTATAGTCCTTGGAAAACTGGATGGCGTCAAACGCGCAGCTTTCCACGCAGGAGCCGCAAAGGCTGCACTTGGTGAAATCCAGGGTATAGGTGGTCAGGACCTTTTTCTTTGCCCCTTCCGGCTTTACGCCGTCAACAGTGATGCAGCCCGACGGACACGCGCGCTGGCACATGCCGCAGACCACACAGTTGGCGCCGCCGGTCTCCTCGTTTCTGGTCAATTCGATGTGGCCGCGGAAGCGGGGCTTCATCACCGGGACCTCGTGCGGGTACTGCTCGGTGATCACCGGCTTGAACAGCTCGCGGACCGTGATGTTCAGGCCCACCACCAGGCTCTTCGCGCCGCCGAAGATGTCGTTCCAATATTCGCTCATGTCAGAATACCTTCAGAAATACTGCGGTGACCAGCAGGTTGACCAGGGAGAAGGGGATCAGGACTTTCCAGGACAGGTTGAGCAACTTGTAGATCTGGGTCCGGGGATAGGTCCAGCGGATCCAGATGAAGGAGAAGATCAGGATGTAGATCTTCAGCAGAAACCACCAGACTCCGGGCAGCAGCCCGAGGGGACAGTCCCAGCCGCCGAGGAAGAGCACGGTGGTCAGGCAGGCGCCCACCACGATGTTCAGGTACTCGCCCATCATGAACAGACCGAAGCCCATGGAGCTGTACTCGGTCATGTGCCCGGCCACCAGCTCGCTCTCCGCCTCGGCCATGTCAAAGGGAGCACGGTTGGTCTCGGCCACCGAGCAGATGAAAAAGATCAGAAAGGAAATCCACATGTAGAGAAAGGTGCCGTTTTCGACCCGGAAGATATTCCAGTGCCAGAAGCCGCCCATCTGGTCCTTGGCGATTTCCTCCATGTTCATGGAGCCGCTGACCATGACAATGGTGATCACGGTGATCAGCATGGGAATCTCGTAGGCGATGTTCTGCGACACGGAGCGGGCCGCGGAGATCAGCGAGTACTTGTTGTTGGAGGCCCAGCCGCCGAGCAGGATGGCCATCATCCCGATGGAGGCAAGCGCGAAGATCAGGAGGACCGAAAGGTCGATGGCCCGGGCCTGGAGACCTTCGGAAAAGGGGATGGCTACCATGGAGGTGATGGCCGGGATCATCATCAGGACCGGCGCCACCCGGAAGAGGATGCCGTCTACGCCCTGCGGCACCAGGAGCTGCTTGGTCATCAGCTTGATGCCGTCGGCGAGCGGTTGCCACAGGCCGTACGGGCCGACCTCTTTGGGCCCGATCCGCCGCTGGATGTGGCCGGCGCCTTTACGTTCGCACCAGCCCAGCCAGGCGGCGTTCACCCCGGCAAAGGCCATGATGCCCACAAGAAAGAGAATCGGACGCCAGATGCTTGTCTCCATAAATCCTTCCTTATCGATCGATCTCGGGAATAACCAGGTCCAGGCTTCCCATGAAGGCCAGGGCGTCGGCCAGCAGCATGCCTTCGGCCACCTCGCCGAACAGGCTCAGATTGGAATAGGTCGGGGAGCGCAGCTTGAGGCGGTAAGGACCCTTGTCGCCGTCGCAGACCAGGCGGCAGCCGAAGCTGCCCCTTGCCGCTTCCACATTCGCGTAGCAATCGACGGCCGCGGGCTTGAGGGTTTTCGGCACCTTGGCCTGCACCGGCCCGCCGGGCAGCTTGTCCAGCGCCTGCTCGATGATCCGCAGGGACTGCTCTATTTCATCCATGCGGACCATATAGCGCGCCATGGAATCGCATTCCTTGTAACAGGGGATGTCGAACTTGAGTTCGGGATAGATGGAATAGGGCTCATTCCTGCGCACGTCGTATTTGATGCCCGAACCGCGCAGCACCGGACCCGTCGCGCCGTATTTCCGGCAGATTTCCTGGGAAATGATGCCGATGTCCTTCAAACGCTTGATCAGGATGATGTTGCCGGTGACCAGGTCATGGTACTGGCTCGGCAGTCTTGAGCGCAGCCGCTTGATGAAGGCGCGGGTGCCGGTGATGAAGTCATCGTCGATGTCGTTGTACACCCCGCCGAAGCGGTAATAACAATAGGTCAGCCGCGAACCGGTGACATGCTCCAGCAGATCCAGGATTTTTTCGCGGTCATCGAAGGCGTAGAGCAGAGGGGTGAAGCCGCCCAGATCCAGGACAAAGGCGCCGAACCACAGGAGGTGACTGGAAATCCGGTTGAGCTCGACGGTGATCGTCCGGATGTATTCCGCCCGCTCCGGCACCTGGATCCCCGCGGCCCGCTCCACGGCCATCACATAGCCCTGGTTGTAGGAAAGGGCGGACAGGTAGTCCATGCGGGGGGTATTGCCCATGAACTGGGCAAAGGTGCCGCTCTCCGCCATCTTTTCGTGCATCCGGTGGATATAACCCAGCACCGGTTCCGCCTTGACGACATATTCGCCGTCCATGGTCAGCTTGACCCGCAGAACGCCATGGGTGGCGGGATGCTGGGGGCCGAGGTTGAGAACGAAAGTCTCGTCGGGTGCGCACTGAATCGGGACTGTCATGGCGTGAAGTCCTTAAGAAGTGGGTGGAAATCAGCATCCTCGGGGAGCAGGAGCGGGACCAGATAGGGATGGCCCTGGAAGACGATGCCGAAAAATTCATGGGTTTCCCGCTCGTGCCAGTTGGCGCCGGAAAAGATATGGGAGACGGTGGGCACTTCCGGGGCCGAACGGGGGACCCGGGTCCGTACCGCCACCCGGCAGAGCTGACCGTCGGTGCGGTTGTAGTCGTAGACCACCTCCAGCTGCTCTTCCTTGATCCAGTCGACGCCGGTCACCGCCTCCAGGCTGAAGCCGGCTCCGTCCAGGAGTTCGGCGGCCGCCACCACCTGGTCAGGGGCACAGAAAACATCCAGGTGATAGCCGCGGGCTGCGTAGCTGCGGACCATTACCCCGTACGGCCGGGCTCCTTCCGGCTCCAGGGAAATCGGCGGCTCATCGCTTTCCGGCTCTTCGATTTCTTCGACCGGCGCGGCCTGTTTGGCTGCTTCGCCCTTCACCTTGGCGGCCAGATCGACGGAGGCGCTTTCTGCGGCGGTTTCCTGGACCTTGGAGGGTTTTTTGGGGCTATCCGAGGATGCCGCCTCCCCTTCTTTCCCCTCGCTCTTTGCCTTGGCCTTGGCCTCTGCTTCGGCTTTCGCCTTGGCCTCGGCCTCGATCTTCGCCAGGGCGTCAGCCTTGGCCTTTTCCCTGGCGGCTTTTTCCGCATCGGCCTCTCCGGCCTTCTGCTCAGGAAACAGCTCAAGGAGCGCCCACTTGGTTTCGCGTAGTATGCTCATAGGTCAGCCCTGTTCAGGTTGGTACGACTCTGGGCCAGCGGCGTTTGCCGGTGATTTTCTCTTCCAGGACGAGGATGCCCTCGATGAGAGCCTCCGGGCGGGGGGGGCAGCCGGGGATGTAGACATCCACGGGCAGGAACTGGTCGGCACCCTCCACCACGGAGTAATTCTTGTCGAACTTGAAGGGGCCGCCGGAGATGGCGCAGTTGCCCATGGCGATCACCCATTTCGGCTCGGCCATCTGGTCGTACAGGGTCTTGACCGCGGGGGCCATTTTTTTGGTGATGGTGCCGGCAACGATCATCACGTCGGACTGGCGGGGCGACGGGCGGAAGACCTCGGCGCCGAACCTGGCCAGATCGAAGCGGCCGGCGCCGGCCGCCATCATTTCGATGGCGCAGCAGGCCAGGCCGAAGGTCATCGGCCAGAGCGAGTTGGCGCGGCCGAGCGCCAGCAGTTTATCCAGTGAGGCGAACTGGATTATTGATGATGGTACTTTCTCTGTTCCCACTCGAATACTCCTTTCACCCATGCGTAGACCACGGCCAGGGACAGGATGCCGACGAAGATCAGCACCTCCACCAGGTCGCGGACCACAAATTCGGGACTGTTGTAGGCAACAGCCACTGGAAATAAAAACAGGACATCCACGTCAAAGGCCAGAAAGATCAGGGCGTACAGGTAATAGACAATGCCGAAGCGGATCCAGGCCCCACCGATGGGTTCCATGCCGCATTCGATGAATTGACCGGTTTTTCCTGCGATGTTGCGGGTGTGTGAGGAAGGGGAGAGCAGTTTGACGATGATGATGGGGCCGACACCGAACAGAAGTGCCCCGATGAGAAAGATTGCAACGTAGACAATATTTGTCAAAGTGTGCTGATCCATGTTGCCTCTCCAGTATGAAAGGGCTGGCGAGCGAGTCGCCAAAATTATCAGCTACCATACTGAAACCCCGCCCCCGTTGTCAACCTGAAATGAACGTTCATTCATTTTTTTCAGGCGCTTACCACAACGTGGAGCTTGCATTTTGCAACGGTTGTGGCCGGGGGCGGGCTGGAGAAAAAGCGGCTCAGGTCAGCCGGGCGAGGGCCTCCTTGATCCGCTGCATTCCCTTTTCGATCACCTCCATGGAGGTGGCAAAGGAAAAGCGGACAAAGGGATCGGCGCCGAAGGCCGCACCCGGAACGCTGGCCACCTGGGCCTCGTCAAGGAAGTAGTCGGCCAGGGCGACGGAGCCGTTGATCGGTTTACCCTGGAAGGATTTTCCATAATAGGCGGAGAAATTGGGGAAGACGTAGAACGCCCCTTCGGGGTTGACGCAGCTCACCCCGGGGATGCTCCGCAGGTCGGCGACGAAAAAGTCGCGCCGGGGCCGGAAGGCCTTCAGCATTTCGGCGGGGAAGTCCTGGGGGCCGGTCAGGGCGGCCAGCGCCGCATACTGGGCCGGGGAGCTGGGGTTGGAGGTGGACTGGCTCTGGATCTTGTTCATCGCCTTGATGATGTGCTCGGGCCCGGCTGCGTAGCCGATCCGCCAGCCGGTCATCGCAAAGGATTTTGATACGCCGTTCATGAGCACCGTCTGCTCCTTGAGCCGGGCATCGACATCCAGGATATGGGGGAGCTTTCCGTCGAGGTAGGTGATCGTCTCGTAGATGTCGTCGGAGATCACCAGCCAGCCCTTTTCCAGCGCCATCTTGCCGATGGCCTCAAGAGCCCCGGCCGAGAGCAGGGAGCCGGTGGGGTTGGAGGGACTGTTGATGACGATCATCCGGGTGCGCTCCGTGGCGTAGCGGCCGAGAATCTCCGGGTTGAGGTCGAAGTTGTCCTTTTCCTCCAGGGGGACGATGACCGGTACGCCGCCGGCCAGCTGGACCATGGGCGGGTAAGAGACCCAGTAGGGGGCCGGGATCAGCACCTCGTCGCCGGGATTGAGCACCGCCTGGAAGACGTTGTAGAGCCCGTGTTTGCCGCCGCAGCAGATCTGGACCTGCTCCGCCGAATAGCTCCAGCCGTGATCGGCGCGGAAGCGGTCGGCCACCGCCTGCCGCAGCTCCGGAATACCGGGCACGGCGGTGTAGCGGGTGTGGCCGTCGTCGATGGCCTTCTTGCCCGCGGCGCTGACATGCGCCGGCGTGTCGAAATCAGGCTCGCCGACGCTGAAGTTGAGGATGTCGGCGCCGGCGGCCTTGAGGGCCTTGGCCTTGGCGTTGACCGCGAGGGTTGGCGAGGGGGCGATTTGGGTCACCCGGCTGGCGAGAGAGATGGCTTCTGGCATGGCGGTATCCTTCTGTATATAGGGACGAGTAAGAGGTTGCGCTGTTTATTTCTGCTGTACTTGGTTCGCTGGAATTTGGCAACAGCAAAGTAGGGAAAACCCCGGTTCATCGGGAAGCTAGGAAATGCCAAAAGAACCACGACGTAGCGCCGGTCCACTTGTAAAAAAACGGAAAAAAGAGGTATATTCATGCAAACGCCTCTCCGGACCTTTCCCTGTCGAAGAGTGAAAGCAATGCATATTCTCCAGACAAAGAGCATCATCATGGCTTTTCGGGACGCATGATCATGCGCGTTGTATTTTTTCTGCTCCTGCTCCTTTCCATGGCGGTCGCGGCAACGGCGGAACCTGTCGGCGACGGGGCGGCGGACCCGGAGGTGGTCGCCCTCTTTCAGTCCCTGGAACAGGCCTTCCGACGAAAGAGCGTCCAGGACATAATTGCCAATCTGCACCAGGATTTTGTTTACGACATGACTTACCGTACGGATGGCGCATTGAGCGCTCTGAAAAATGATCTCCAACAGTACCGGGAAAGCCTGGGCGCGTTTTTTCTGAGCAACCCTGATATCGTCGACTACCGGATCATGGTCGAGTCCGCCGATGCGTCGGGCCGGGAGGTCACGGTCCAGGCGCGGATCATCAGCGTGGTCCGGTTAAACGGCATTGTCAATTCCTGCGACGCCTCCTCCGGTTACAGCCTCCTGCGGGCCAACGGCCGGCTGCTCATCAAGGGGGTGCGCGGAGAGGCCGCCTGCACCAATACCAAGGGGGAATGACTTCCGTCGCAACCTTTTTCCTGCCTTTTTATTTTACCGCTGATCCGCAGCTTTTTTTTGCCCTCGCCCCTCCCCGATACCGACCCCGACCCCGATACCGATTCCAACCCCTGATCGGTATTGTCGCAACCCGCTGATTTTGCGTCTCGATGTCGGCCCGACATCGCCCGATGTCGGCTTTGTTTTTCCTCCGCGAGCTCTACAATGGAAGCAAGGGAACAGGATAGTCCTGTTCGAGATGAACCTGCTGAGGAGGAAACAACATGAACACCAGGCACATGATCTTGGGTTTGTTGGCAATGCTTTTTGCCGTCTGGCCGCTCACCACCGGTCAGGCCGGGGCAAAGGATTTTGACCGCATGGGCGACGTCAGCGTGGAGATTGTCTCCGATGACCGGGGGCCCCTGCCCCGGTACGACGCCGGTTTCGGCAACCAGCGCAACCGGCGGAGCTACGTGGCTGCTCAGGATGGCGAACGCTACCGGATCTGGGTCAGCAACCGGGGCGGCACGACGGTCGGGCTGGTCATCGCGGTGGACGGCCGCAATATCATCTCCGGGGAGAGGTCGGACCTCGGGCCGAATGAGCGGATGTATGTGCTGGGGCCCTACCAGACCGGCCAGTACGAGGGCTGGCGCACCAGCCGCAACCAGGTGAACCGGTTCTACTTCACCGGCATGAGCGATTCCTATGCCGCCGCCTGGGGCGACAGCACGGCCATGGGGGTCATTGCGGTGGCGGTGTACGAAGGCCGGCACGGGGAGCGGGATGAGCCCTGGACCTTCCGGTCGGAAAAAGGCCGGCCGGACAGGCAAATGGATGCACCCATGGCCAGGGGGCAACGGGAAGACCCCGGCACCGGTTACGGCGAGACCGAGTGGTCGCCGAGCCGGCCGGTGCAATTCTTCCCGAAGGAGCGGCCGTCGGTCAGGGAATTCATCAAGTATGAATGGCACGCCACCCTGTGCCGGCGGGGGATCACCGACTGCCGGGAGTACGGGCGCGGTAACCGGTTCTGGCCGGAGTACCGGCGGCACGGCGGTTTTGCCCCGCCGCCACCGCGCCGGCCGTTCCTGGGACGGTGAGTGAAAACATGGCAGGGAAGGCGTTTCCTCTTCCTGAGGGGCTTGGGGGTGGCAGGAGGATAAGTTCCCCGTTTTCCGTCCGCCGGCCTAAAAATGTGTCAAAAAAGACATAGATTCGACCGGTTAAAGAGCTTGACACCCAAAGAACGGACTCGGATAATAAAAAGGGATAGAGCCTCTTTCAAAATGAACGACGTCGCGAGATCGAGCAAAAAATATTCTGGGCAAAAACGACGCCGTCCAGGAGATTTTTAGCCGATCGGAGCAGGTGGTCATTTACAAAGAGGCTCGATATCTTCCGTTTTCTCAGCACGTTTTTGCGGCGAGGTAATTGAAAGGCATGCCATGCCAGCATAGCGATCCTTCGGGATACTCCGGCGGGTACCTGCCGGAGTATCCCGCCGCAATGTTCATGCCGGCATTCCAGGCCGAAAAACGACAAATGCGCATTCAGGGAGGAATCTATGGCTGACAGGATTTATCGGGTTAACATGTCTGATTTAACGGTGCGGGTCGAGGATGTCCGGGAACAGTGGTCCGGTCTCGGTGGCCGCGGCCTGACCTCGACCATTGTCGCGGCCGAGGTGGAGCCGACCTGTCATCCCCTTGGACCGCGCAACAAGCTGGTTTTTGCGCCCGGCCTGCTGAGCGGGACCGTGACCGCCAACTCGGGCCGCCTCAGTGTCGGCGCGAAGAGTCCGCTCACCGGAACCATCAAGGAAAGCAACGCGGGTGGCACCGCGTCCCAGCTCCTGGCCCGGCTCGGGCTCAAAGCCCTGATCATCGAGGGTCAGCCGGAAAAGGAAAGCCTGTACAGCCTGCATGTCACTGCCGACGGGGTGGCCATCGCCGAAGAGCCCGACCTGGCCGGCAAGGGGAACTTTGCGGTGGTCAACGTTATGCTGGAGCGCTACGGCGAGAAGACCGGGGTGATCTCCATCGGCCCTGCCGGCGAAATGAAAATGGCCATCGCCAACATCTCGGTCAAGGACCCGGAGGGCAAGGTGCGCAGCGCCGGCCGCGGCGGACTCGGGGCGGTCATGGGGGCCAAGGGCGTGAAATGCATTACCATCAGCGTGCCCAGGGAAGCAGCGGTGCCCATCGCCGAACCGGAAAAGTTCAAGGCGGCGGTCAAAATCTTTGCCAAGGCCCTGCTCGAGCATCCGGTCAGCGGCCAGGGGCTGCCCACCTACGGCACCGCGGTGCTGATCAACGTGATCAACGAGGCCGGCGGCCTGCCCACCCGGAATTTCCGTTCCGGCCAGTTTGAGCAGCACGACGCCATTTCCGGCGAGACCATGCATGACCTCATCGAGGAGCGGGGCGGGAAAATACGGCACGGCTGCCATGCGGGCTGTGTGATTCAATGCTCCCAGGTGTTCAACGATGCGGGCGGCAAGTACAAGACATCCGGCTTTGAATATGAGTCCATCTGGGCCATGGGGGCCGACTGCTGCGTGGACAACCTGGACCAGATCGCCGAGGCGGACAGCCTGATGGACGATATCGGCGTCGACACCATCGAGACCTCGGTGACCATGGGGGTTGCCATGGAGGGAGGCCTGCTGCCCTTCGGCGACGGCGCGGGCATCATCCGGATACTCGACCAGGACGTCCGCACGGGCACGCCGCTGGGGCGGCTCATCGGCGGCGGCGCGGCGGTCGTCGGCAAGGCGTACGGGGTCACCAGGGTGCCGGTGGTCAAGAACCAGGCGATCCCGGCCTATGATCCGCGGGCGGTGAAGGGTATCGGCATCACCTACTGCACCAGCACCATGGGCGCGGACCACACCGCCGGCTATGCTGTGGCGACCAATATCCTGAAGGTCGGCGGCGATGTCGATCCCCTGAAAAAAGAGGGGCAGGTCGAGCTGTCGCGCAATCTGCAGATCGCCACCGCGGCCCTGGACACCGCCGGCCTCTGCATCTTCGTCGCCTTCCCGGCCCTTGATATTCCGGAGGCGTTCACCGCCATCGTCGACATGATCAACGCCCGTTTCGGCATCAGCCTGACCGCCGACGATGTCACCGAACTGGGCAAAAATATCCTGCGCACGGAGCACGAATTCAACCTGGCGGCGGGCTTTACCAACAAGGACGACCGGCTGCCGGAGTTCTTTTCCACTGAACTGCTGCCGCCGCACAATGTCATCTGGGATTTCACCGGGGAGGAGATCGACGAGTTCTGGAATTTTTAAGCTTTGCCGGGAATGGAAATCTCATGAGCCTCTTGCAAAATGAACGACGTCGCGAGATCGAGAGAAAAATATTCCGGGCAAGGATGCGTTGTGAAATCGCCCGGAAGCAGAGTAGCGCTCCGTTGAGGACGATTTCACAAGGAAGACGCCGTCCAGGATATTTTTAGCCGATCGGAGTAGATGGTCATTTTGAAAGAGGCTCTCATGTCAGTTCCCATAAAATGATGAAGCCTGCGACAATGATGACATGCGGGTAACAATCAGGCTGTTTGCCAACTTCCGGATCGGTCGCTGCAAGCAGGAATCCAGGGAATACGATTCACCGGTAACCGTCCGCGATATTGTCGAGGAACTGGGGATTCCCGCTCCGGAAGTCGGGATCATCTTCATCAACGGCCGCAACGCCGACATGGACCAGGCGCTGGCGGAAGGCGACAACCTGTCGCTTTTTCCCCTGGTCGGCGGAGGCTGAGGTGCGGGAGCTCGTGCAATTTCTCCGCGACCGGTCAACGGGCGGTCTGCTGCCGCTGGCCGCCCAGACCGAGGCCGCGGTCCGTTACGGCCTGACCGTGCCCCATGTGGAGGAAATCGCCCTGACCTCGGGCATCCTGCCGACCCGCTACCAGAGAAACCGGGACATGTTCTCGCTCCCCCAGCAGCTGGCCCTGTTCAGGAGCAGGGTGGCGGTCGTCGGCTGCGGCGGGCTCGGCGGGTACATTATCGAGGAGCTGGCCCGCTTGGGCATCGGCGGTATCGTCGCCATTGATCCAGATGTGTTCCAGGAGCACAATCTGAACCGACAGCTGTACTCTACCCCTGACCAGCTGGGCCGGAAAAAAGTGGAGGCCGCCGCGAGCCGGGTTGCGGCGATCAATCCCGCGGTGACCTGCCGGCCGGTGGCGGAAGCATTTGATGAACAGAACGGCCCTGAACTCCTGCGGGGGATCGATGTGGCCGTGGACGGGCTGGACTCAATCCCGGCTCGCCTGCTGCTGGCGGAGATGTGCGAACGCCGCGGCATCCCTATGGTGCATGGGGCGATTGCCGGCTGGTCCGGTCGCCTGGCGACCCAGTTTCCCGGCGACCGGACCCTGGAGCGGCTTTACTCCGGCAACCGTGAACTGCCCGGCATTGAAGTCAGGGAGGGCAACCCCTCATTTACCCCGGCGGTGGTCGCCGCGCTTGAGGTGGCGGAGGTCGTCAAGATACTCCTGCGCATCGGCGAGCCGATCCGCCACCGGTGCCTGAGCATCGACCTCTTTCATCTCGAATTCGTCGAGATCACCCTGGGCGAGGAACAATCATGA
Source organism: Desulfobulbus sp. (assembly GCA_003604995.1). Taxonomy (GTDB): domain Bacteria; phylum Desulfobacterota; class Desulfobulbia; order Desulfobulbales; family Desulfobulbaceae; genus UBA10518. The sequence continues at coordinate 27,777 of QZJD01000023.1, forward strand.
ACCCACCGAAAGCGCAACCGGATCATGCAGGCGGATAAGCCGGCGGTCATCCGCATGTTCGGCCTGCTGCACACTCTGCGGCGAAGGCAGGGGCTGCCGGTTACCGTGGAGCGTTCAGTGCCGACCGAAGGGAAGGCGGCCAGGGAAATCGCCTTGGAGCTGCGCCTGCCCTTGGAGAAGATAGAAGCGGTGTTCTGCAACCATCACGCATGCCCCCTTGATCACCTCGTCATGCCCGGCGACCGGGTCGCCTTCGTGCCCTACGGGACCCCGGGCCCGCACCGCTACTGCCTGGGCATCAAGCAGGCCGGTGATCGAAGCCGGTAGCCGGTGCGCATGATTTTCTACAGCTTGGCCTGGGCAAGCGCCGGCAGCCTTTGAATCTTCCCTATCGCGCGTGCCGCCGGTGAGTGGGTTAGCTGATAAAGGTCCCAGGCCAGCTGCAGATTAAGCCAGAATTGCGCCTCCATGCCAAAAAGTCTTTCCAGACGGAGTGCCGTATCAGGCGTTAGGCCCCGCTTCCCGTGGATCAGTTCATTCACGCGCGGGTAGGAAACCCCGAGTTTTTCCGCCAAATCACTTTGCGTCATGCGCAGTGGTTTGAGAAACTCTTCCAGCAGCATTTCGCCAGGATGTGTCGGCGGGCCATTTTTTGGTATGCGAACCATCTGCCACCTCCCGGTTAATGGTAATCCGTAATTTCAACCTGTTCCGCTCCATCGTCCGTCCATACAAAGCAAACGCGGAACTGGTCATTAATGCGTATGCTGTGTTGTCCTTTTCGGTCGCCGTGCAGGAGTTCCAGAAAATTCCCTGGCGGAATCTTCAGCGATTCCAGCGAAATGGCTGCATTGAGCTGGTCGAGTTTCCGCTGTGCCACCCGCCAGAGTTGCCGCGGACAGGTCTGGCGGGCTTCCTTGGAATTTTTCCGATCAAAGATATCTTCGGTGCCTTTGCCGCGAAAGGATCTGATCACCGGTCTCTCTCCTCACTTTTGTTAGTATTATAATGGATAACGTTATACGTGGCAACAGGAAAAGAACAGAAAAATACCGTGAACCGCACGGCAACAAGGCCGGCAGGAAAATACATGCGTCCACTTTTCTCCGCCACCTGCCACCTCAGATCATGGCCCCGAATATTTCCGCGGCGTGGGGCCTGTTTCCCACGCTGCAATGAGCGGCAGGAAAATAATGCGCCCCTTTTTGTTTGTATCCGAAACTGTAGAGGTTGCCTGGTAACAGTTTTTTCTCCGGTGACAATGGTCGCTCTCGTCCAATAGCCATTATGTCCCTGAGATTTCAGGGATGACGCCTCCGCTCCCGGCCCTTGCCTTTTACGAACGGCGGGCTTCAGGGGGCTCTTTTTCCCGGAGCATCGTCATCTTCATTTTGCTTTCATGCGTACTTTGTGGCAGGGTTTACAAGGGGCACTTTTCATAGTTCCAATCCATGAACAAAACAATGACCCTGTCAGGGCATCGGTGAATCTTCCGGGGAAAGGAGGCGTGCGGTGGTAAAGGCGTTTGCGGACTTTAACGGCTTGGAGATATTTTTTCTCATCTGCGCCGTCATCGGCGGCTTTTTCGTTCTCCTGAAGCTCATCACCCAGTTCACCGGCGGGGACAGCGACTCCGCCATCGGGGTGGAAAGCGACATAGACACCCATCACGCGGACTCCGATATCGGCTTCCGTCTGCTTTCCATGCACGGGCTTTCCGCCTTCTTCATGATGTTCGGGCTGGTCGGCCTTGCCCTCTACCGGCAGAGTCAGGCCGGGATCATCATTTCGATGGTCGGGGCGGTGGCGGCGGGATTGGCCTCGGTCTGGGTCATCGGCAAGATCTTCCAGGGGGCAGCCCGGCTGCAGTCCAGCGGCACCCTGCGGACCGCGGACGCGGTCAACAGCACCGGCACCGTCTATCTCACGATCCCGGCAGGGGGGACCGGCCGGGTCAGCATCAATTTCCGCAACCATCTCCGCGAGTTCGACGCGGTCGAGAAAAACGGGGCCGAGATCACCTCCGGGACCCCGATCCGGGTAGTGCAGGTCAACGCCAATGTCCTGGTAGTGGAACCACTTTAATAAGCAAGGAGCCGTCATGATCGATTTCTGGATTTTCCCCGTTGCCGCATTTCTCATTCTTGTCGTCTCGACCATTACCTTTCTCGCCTCCCGCTACAAGCGCTGTCCCTCGGACAAGATCCTGGTCATCTACGGCAAAGTCGGGGTCGGCCAGTCCGCCAACTGCATCCACGGCGGCGGCACCCTTGTCTGGCCGCTCATCCAGGATTACGCCTATATCAGTCTCACGCCGATGACCATCGGCATTCCGCTGCAAAAGGCCCTTTCCCTGCAGAACATCCGCATCAACGTGCCTTCGACCTTCACGGTCGGCATCAGCACCGAGCCCGAGGTCATGACCTCGGCCGCCGAGCGCCTCCTGCACCTCTCCCAGCAGGAAATCGAGGAAATGGCCAAGGAAATCATCTTCGGCCAGCTGCGCCTCACCGTCGCCTCGCTGACCATCGAGCAGATCAACCAGGACCGCGAGAGTTTTCTCGAAGCGGTGCGCAAAAACGTGTCGCCGGAGCTTAACAAGATCGGCCTCTTCCTCATCAACGTGAACATCACCGACATCACCGACGAGTCCGGTTATATCGACTCCATCGGCAAGAAGGCGGCGGCCGAGGCAATCAACCAGGCCAAGGTCGACGTGGCCGAGCAGGAAAAAAAGGGTTCCATCGGCGAGGCCGAAGCAACCAGGGAAAAGGAGATCCGGGTGGCGGAGAACGTGGCCGCCTCCGAGAAGGGGAAGAAAAAGGCCGAGGCCGATCAGCGCATCTTTGTCATGCAGCAGGAGGCGGAAGCGACGATCGGCGAGGCGGCGGCGGACCGGGAAAAGGAGATCAAGGTGGCGGAAAACCTTGCCGAGTCGGCGAAAGGCCAGAAAAAGGCCGAGGCGGACAAGCGGATTTACGTGCAGCAGCAGGAGGCCGAAGCGGTGACCGGCGAGAACAGGGCCAAGGCAGATATCGCCAATGCCGACGCCGAACTGGCCGTGAAACAGGCCGCCGCCCTGCAGCTCGGCGAAGTGGCGCGGCGGGAGGCCGAGGTCGAGATCCAGAAGGCCCAGTACAAGGCGGAGCAGGAGCGGCTCACCGCCGAAGAGGTTGTCCGCCAGGAAATCGACAAGCGGAAGATCGAGATCGCCGCCGAGGCCGAGGCCGAGAAAACCCGGCGGGAGGCTAAGGGTCAGGCCGACGCCATCCTCCTCAAATACCAGGCAGAGGCCGAGGGCGTCCGCCAGGTGCTGGAAAGCAAGGCCGCCGGTTATCTCAGCCTGGTCCAGGGCTGCAACGGCGACGCCAAGGCCGCGGCCACCCTGCTCATGACCGAGAAGATCGAGCAGATCGTCCAGCTCCAGGTGGAGGCCATCCGCAACATCAAGATCGACAAAGTCACGGTCTGGGACCCGGCCGGTGGAAGCAAGGACGGAACCGCCACCGCCAATTTCCTCTCCGGGCTGGTCAAGAGCCTGCCGCCCCTGCACGACGTGGCCGGCATGGCCGGCATCGAACTGCCTAAATACCTTGGCGAGATCTCGAGCAAGGATGCGCCGCCGCCATCGGCAGACAAGCAGAGAGCTTCTGATAAGGAGTGATATCCTGTTGAGTTAAAGAACTATCTGGAATTCCTCGGAGAGGGCAAAGAATCTTGTCGCTGTGTCGCGCGATTAATAAATAATACTGATGCTGTATCCTGGTTCCGTAAGGGTGGCGACAGGAAAAGAGTTTCCCTTTTCTGTGACAGCGGGAGAAAGCCATGCAGAGGTTACGATACAAGAGACTTGAGATTCGCTACGCGGTGTTTTTCCTCTTTGTCCTGACGCTTAGCGGCTGCGCGGGGAAGGATGCTGAGGGAGCGCGCTATCGGCATGCGAGTCGCTTAGGCACGCTGTCCGGCAAAGGCATGGTGATTTACGCCATTGGTCCTGAGGAGTTTCCCCAGGGGGGAAGCTTTGTCGCTATCCAGGATGCCCTGCCGTCGAGTGAAGGCGCGCAGATGTTGCGTGACCAGGTGCTCACGGACGTTACGATAGCGAAGACCGTGAACGATTTAGGACTTCCGGCAGCTATCGGCTTGGTGTCCTCCGGCGCAGGTCAAGCGCAGCGCTTCGCCATGTTCTACAGGACGCCCCGGCGTTCGCTTGTGCTTCAGCGCTCATCAATGAGTGCGCAGTGGCTCTCATTGAGTCAGCTCTACGAGAGCCGCATTGTTGCGGATCTGCCGAATGTACCACAGTCGGTCCGACGTCTCGCGTTTCATGAAGATTTACCTGCCTCGCCATGGCCGGTGACGATTCCACCCGACGTGCGCGACGCATTCGCCGTTCCGGCCGAACCTGCCGCCCCAGTCTCCGCGGTGGATGGTCATGACTACGTCGCAGTGGCCGATGACCTGATGGCACGCCTACTGCCCACGGTAACCGTCGAGAATAGGCAGCGCGCCGAGGCGATGCTCGCCAAACTGGAGCCGGTCGCGGAAGTCGAGGGACTCCATTGGAGAATGATGGTGATCAGCGGGGAGGGGGCAATGGGCTTCGGGGTGCCGGACGGCACGCTGATCGTGAGCGACGGGCTTGTGCAAGCGCTCGACGATGCCGAACTCACAGCGGTGATTGCGCATTTGATGGGCCATGAGCGGTACCAGCATGCGCGTGCCGCAGCGCGCCGGCGCGACATTCTGTCAGTGTTAACCCTTGTCGGTGGTTCGCTCTCTCTTGCGGGAGGTGCGATGGGATCATTCTTGATCCCGACCGGGGGCTATCTGGCGCTGATTGCGAGTCCCCAGTTCGGCTATACGCAGACAGAGGAAGTCGAGGCTAACGCCGCCGCCGCTTTGATGCTGAGCAAGACGAACCAGGCGCCCGGCGAACTCTTTGAGGCGATGGTGAAACTGTCAGGTAGGGGACAGGAGGGGACGCTGGCATTCGACACTCTGCATCATCTTTCGGACTCGACAATTCTCCAGTACGGGTTAATGCTTGACGCCGGGCTGAGCGGCAAACAGCCTTAATCCTGAATCTGTGGCGTTCGGGGGGTAATAGTGGTCAGGCCAGAATGGCATTAGTTTAAGGGAGTCAAAGGGGCATTGCCGCCAGTCTGGCAACACCGCCCCCGCGAAGGTGGTTTTTCCCAATGACGGGCGCCAAGCACCGCGACAGTGGGAAAATTGAGCGGCTTTCTCAAGGCGTCTGCGGACAGAATGATTCTCGCGCCCAACAACGCGAAAAAAAAATCCAGATCCCAGGGGTTGGCGGAAAAATTCAGGTAAGCGTAGACTCCGATTTTTCCGCGGATTTCAGCGTTCAGGTGGTCATCAGATAAGAGACAGGAGATAGAGGGGGTTACTGCTTTGCGGGGAGAATAGATAAGCAACGGCACTCTTTTTTGCGCAACAAAGTCACCAGAGAGTTTTCGCCCCATACTTCCCAAATATTTGATCCGCCGTTACGATGGTTATCTTTTCCACCATTGCTTGGGCGATCAGGAGCCGGTCAAAGGGGTCCCGGTGGTGAAAGGGCAATTTTTCGTTCCTGGCCGCATGACGCAACTCGATGGGCAGCAGGGCGAAACTGTTGGCCGCCAGTTGTTCGGTAACAAAACGTTCAACTGACTTGGCCAGCCGCAGTTTGCCGAGGCTTGACTTGATCGCCATTTCCCAACAACTGGCCATACTGAGACAGCATTCGTTATTCGGATCGGCAATGGCCCGACGGGTTGCGGCCGTGAGATTCGCATCGTCGGTCACCCACCACAGGAAGACATGCGTGTCAAGAAGGAGACGGGGCATCAGATGTATTCCTTAAAATCAGCCGGCAGTTCATCGAAATCGGGCGCGATGGCCAGTACTTGCCCCTTGGCCGAACCCGGACGCCGCTTCTTTTTTGGCTCGGCGACCGGCGTCAGCCTGAGAAGAGGCTTGTTGTCCCGGGCGATAACCACTTCTTCCCCAAGCAGGGCCAACTTAACCAATTCGGAAAAATGGGATTTCGCCTCGGCAATATTGTATTGTTTCATAACACACCTCCATGTTAGTCATTTTAGATGACCATCATTACGGTGTCAAGGGGGAGTGGAGGGTGTATCGGATGTATTGCAAATATCATTGGGAGAAAAGATGTTAACCGTGAGATTGCCGGATAATATCGAAGCGCGGCTGAACACCCTTGCAAAGACCACCAACAGGC
>QZJD01000039.1 GCA_003604995.1 Desulfobulbus sp.
GCGTCTTCCTTGTGAAATCGTCCTCAACGGAGCGCTGCTCCGCTTCCGGGCGATTTCACAACTCATCCTTGCCCAGAATATTTTTCTCTCGATCTCGCGGCGACGTTTATTTTGCAAGAGGCTCTATCAATATCTGATAACGTCGCAATAACCTGAAACTCAGGGCATCCGCCACTGAGATTTCAATAAGTTGCAAAGGATGCCGGTGTCGGTTCCTCATTTTTAATGCGGAACCGACAATATTTGAGGGGGTGGCCTGATGTATACCGGTGCCGGACATTCCTGTCAAACGGAAGTTGCAGGGCGCGGCCGTACCGGCGGACCGCGTTTTTGCTTGCTCGTAACACCACAATGTGGTAATAAAAATGGATGCGCTGCATGCGCGGTGAGTTTGCATTTTCCTGAATTCCCGGATATATTGAATCATCATCAATAAGATCGGCTGCGGCCGACCTTGACGCAAGGAGGAAAAATGAGCAACCTGAAGCCGGAGACCGTGGTCCTGCACGGCGGACATGTCCCTGATCCGACGACCCGCAGCCGCGCCGTACCCATTTATCAGACCACCAGCTACGTCTTCGCCGACACCGACGATGCCGCCGGATTGTTCAGTCTGAAGCCCGAGGTCTGGGCCCCGCGCCTCAACCTGGAGACGGAGGGGCTGCGACCGGAAGATTTTTCGCCGGAGTCCACCGGTAACATCTATACCCGGATCATGAATCCCACCACCGATGTACTGGAGCGCCGGCTGAACCAGCTGGAGGGCGGCGTGGGAGCCCTGGCCACCAGCTCGGGCTCCGCGGCCATCACCTATGCGATCCTCAATATCTGCGACCAGGGCGACCATGTGGTTTCCTCATCCAGCCTCTATGGCGGCACCTACAACCTGTTCCGCCATACGCTGCCCCGCTACGGGATTACCACCACTTTTGTCCGGGGAGGCCGGCCTGAGGATTTCGCGGCGGCCATCACTGCGAAGACCAAGTGCGTCTTTGTTGAAAGCATCGGCAACCCGGGTCTGGACACCCCGGACTTTGAAGCGATCGCTGCTGTGGCCCACCGGGCGGGCCTGCCCCTGATCGTGGACAATACGGTACCCACCCCTTATCTCTGCCGGCCCTTTGATTTCGGCGCCGATATCGTGGTCCACTCCCTGACCAAGTTCTGCGGGGGTCACGGCAACTCCATCGGCGGCATCCTGGTCGATGCGGGCCGTTTCGATTGGAAGGCTTCGGGAAAATTCCCCATGCTCACCGAGCCCGATCCTTCCTACGGCGGCGTGGTCTGGGCGGACGCGGTGGGCCGCGCCGCCTACATCATCCGGGCCAGGACCATTCTGCTGCGCGATACCGGGGCCTGTCTCTCGCCGTTCAACAGCTTTCTTATTCTGCAGGGGATCGAGACCCTGCCCCTGCGCATGGAGCGGCACAGCGCCAATGCCCTGGCGGTTGCCGAATACCTGCGCCACCATCCCCAGGTCGAGTGGGTCCTCTATCCCGGCCTGGACAACCATCCGACCAGGACGCAGGCCGCGAAATATTTGCGCCACGGTTGCGGGGCATTGGTGGGTTTCGGGATCAAAGGGGGGCTCGCCGCGGGCAAGCAGTTCATCAACCGGCTGCAACTGTTCAGCCATCTGGCCAATATCGGCGATTCCCGCAGCCTGGCCATTCACCCGGCCTCCACCACCCATTCTCAGCTGGCTCCGGAGGAACAGGCCGCCGCGGGCGTCTCTCCGGACTTCATCCGCCTGTCCGTGGGGCTGGAGCATATCGACGACATTCTTGCCGATCTCGGACAGGCCCTCCCACCGGCTTGAAAATCGACCCAGTTCCGAAGCGGCCACCGGCCGACACTTCCACCCCTGATCGAACGCAAGGCTCCCGGGCGGCTAACACCCTGGAGCCTTGACATTCCGACCGTTTGTGCGGATAATACAAAGAGAGAACCGGTTGAGCAATTCCACTGGGAGGCGCGTCATGCAAGCGAACCGCAGAACAGCAGAGCGCATGGAAAGCGTTGGTCTGATGACCAACCTCTTTGACGGCAGATCGGCGGTGCTGGGGCTCGTGGAGGATGTCTCCCGGGGTGGTCTGCGGGTATCCGCCATTCCGAGGGTGTTTGAGGATGGGGTGGAGACCTGTTATGCCGTTGTCAACGGTGGATGGAGGGATTTTCATCTTGCCCTCCGGCCCCGCTGGGTTGAACCGGCGCCAAGAGGCAGAGGGGTATACAAGAGGGTGGGCTTTCAGATCCTCCATCCGCCGACAGCCTGGATGAATTTTATCAAAGAAAAGGAAGACGAACAGCACTCGGACATGGTTTTCGCCGCCTGAAACCCCTGGCTCGCTCCATTGCTCCGGTGTTCCCGATCCTGTCGTTTGTTGTTTTTCTCCGCGCCCGGTCGCAGACTATGCCACCCCCAATGCTTTTCTTGTCAGCTCACTTCTTGACATCGACCTGACCAGCGCAGTAAATTAACAATTAAGGGCGCGCGTCAATCCTTCCCATTGGGCCGAGTCGGCGTCCGGAATGCCAGGGCGGATATTGTCTGCTGTTGCCGGGTTGACCCCGTCCGCGGACAGGACCCTCCCGTCTGGCGCTTTGCCAAATCATCATGAGGGGGATGCATGTCAGAGGAACGAAGAAAAGGTCAACGCTTTCAATCTCCCGGTCTCAACTCAACCCTTTCCGACGGCAATTCGGCCTTTATTGTCGTGGTTGATGATGTGTCCAAAACAGGGATGGGCGTTTCCCAGGTTCCGGAAGATTTTGATGAAACGGTCAACCACTGTTTTGCCCTGATCAATGCCCCTCTGGAAAAGTTCACGTTGATCCTCAAGCCACGCTGGGTTCATTCCAGCAGTAAGGGCAAGTTTAAAAGGATCGGATTTCATATCGACGATCCGCCGGTGGAATGGATTGAATTTGTAGAGGGCTTCAAAGAAAAGACCCGCGATGAATCCGAGCGGGAGGCTGCCCGGCACAGAGTTCTTGGCTTGATGGCGGTGATTTCCGACGGCAAGACAAAGTCCATTGGTGTGGTCGAGGACCTCTCGGAGAGCGGATTGCGCCTGACTCAGCTGCCGCCGGATTTTGACGAGTCAACGGGCAGCTGTACGGCCGTGGTGAACAGCCCCACCGGCGATGTCCACGTCAGTCTGCACCCCTGCTGGATACGAACCGCCAACAAGGGGATGCACAAAACCATCGGTTTCAAAATTCATAATCCTCCATCAGGCTGGCAAAAGCTGATCGAAGAGCTGGAAAAAGACGACGGTCAGCTGGGATTTTTGGTCATGGGCGAGGACGACGAGGAGTCGGGGAATAATACGCCCTGAGCCTGATTCCCGGAGTGAGGGGCTACATCGGGCAGGGCATCCGAGCCCGTTGCCGGCGACGCCGTTCCCTCTTGGTCATTTCGTCCCCTCCATGATGAGTACTGTTCCTCAGCCCCTTTACGGTCATTCCGCCAGGAGATCCGTGCTCAGGTAGCGTTCTCCGGTATCGGGCAGGATGACGACCACCCGTTTGCCGGCATTGTCCGGACGGCCCGATACCTTGCGGGCGGCGGCCACGGCAGCCCCGGAAGAGATGCCGCAGAGAATCCCCTCCCGGCGCGCAACCTCCCGGCCGGTTGCGAAGGCCTCCTCGTTGGTGACCTGGACAATTTCGTCGAGCAGCGAGCGGTCCAGAACCTGGGGCACGAACCCCGCACCGATCCCCTGGATCTTATGCGGACCGGGCTGGCCGCCGGAGAGAACCGGCGAGGCGGCGGGTTCCACCGCCACTATCCGGATCGCGGGATTTTTTTCCTTGAGCATGGCGCCGGCGCCGGTGATCGTGCCGCCGGTGCCGACGCCGGCGATCAGGATGTCGATCCCTCCCCCGGTCTGTTCCCAGATCTCCGGACCGGTGGTGGTCCGGTGGATTGCCGGGTTGGCCGGGTTGCCGAACTGATCGGGCATCCAGGCGCCCGGGGTGGCGGCGAGCAGCTCCTGCGCCTTGGCGATGGCCCCTTTCATGCCCTTTTCGCCCGGGGTGAGAACCAGTTCCGCCCCGAAATGGCGGAGCAGCTTGCGGCGTTCGATGCTCATCGTTTCAGGCATGGTCAGGATCAGCCGGTAGCCGCGGGCCGCCGCGACAAAGGCCAGACCGATGCCGGTGTTGCCGCTGGTCGGCTCGATGATCGTCGTCTCCCTGGTGAGCAGGCCGTCGCGTTCGGCGGCATCGACCATGGCCACCGCGATCCGGTCCTTGACGCAGCCCAGCGGATTGCCGGACTCCAGCTTGCCCATCAGCTCCATCCCCAGTTCCCGGCTCAGGGCGTTCAGCCGGACCATGGGGGTCTGCCCGACCACGCGGGTGATGTCACTTTGCAGCGGTTTCATGATTCCTCTTTTTTTTGCCGATATAGACCAGTTCCGGTTGTTTGAGCAGCACCTTGGTGTCCGGGCCGATGCTTTCGGTCAGCCAGACGTTGCCGCCGACGATGGAGCGCGCGCCGATCACCGTTTTGCCGCCCAGAATGGTGGCGTTGGCGTAGATAATCACCTCGTCCTCGATGGTGGGATGCCGCTTGGTATTGCGCAGTTTTTCCCCGGCATTGCGCGGCAGGGACAGGGCGCCCAGGGTGACGCCCTGGTAGAGGCGGACCCGGTTGCCGATCTCCGTGGTCGCGCCGATCACCACCCCGGCGCCATGATCGATGAAAAAACTGTTGCCGATTTCCGCGCCGGGGTGAATGTCGATGGCGGTGCGGCTGTAGGCGTACTCGCTCATGATCCGCGGGATGAGCGGCACCTCCAGCTCAACCAGCCGGTGAGCCAGCCGGTAGACCAGGATGGCGAAAAAGCCGGGGTAACTGAAGATAACCTCGTCCGCGTTTTCCGCGGCCGGGTCGCCCAGCAGGGTGGCCCGGATGTCCAGGTCGAGCAGTTCCTTGATTTCGGGCAGGGAAGAGATGAAGGCCGCCGAAATTTCATAGGAGCGCTCCCCGCAGCGGGTGCAGGATTTGTTGTGGCGGAAGCAGTCGTGGCGGATGGCGGAGCTGACCTGGTGGGCCAGGTTTTCGTAAAAGGTGCTCAGGGTCTGGCCCAGATGGTATTCCAGGTTTTCCGCGCTCAGGATTACGGTGGAGAAATAGCCGGGAAACAGGATCTGCTGCGCCTGCTGGATCAGTTTTTCCACCTCGTGCTTGGACGGGATCGGCACCGGTTCGTTGTGGCTGAACCACTTCTTTGAGGTAAACCCCCGGGTCAGATGCCGGACGACTGGCGGCACCGCGCTGAAGAGGTTTTCCTCAGACAAGGTCTCGGTTCGGCACTCGCCCGGGATGAAATCCTTGCTTCCCATGACTTTCAGTTTTTTCATTGACGTTCACCAGTAACATTTAAGGTCAAGCCGGCCGTTCCAGCATCATGATCCCGTAAGTTGCCCGCAGGTTGGTCAGCCAGGTGATGATATGGCCCTGCTGGTCATGGTGGTGGGTGTTGATCGCCACCTCCCGGGCCAGGCGCACCCCGATCATCCGCAGAAACCGCTTGAAGTCCTTGATGGTGATCACCCTGATGTTGGGCGTGTCGTACCACTCGTAAGGCAGCTGGTCGGTCACCGGGGCATGCCCCGTGCCCAGGATCTGCAGGCGGACCAGCCAGTGGCCGAAATTGGGAAAGCTGACAATGACCCGTCGCCCGATGCGCAGCAGTTCGGGGATCAATTCCCGGGGCGCCATGACCTGCTGCAGTGTCTGACTGAGAATCACAAAATCAAAGGATTGATCAGGATAATCGTGCACCTCGTCCAGGAAGTTGCCCTGCAGGACGGTCAATCCCCGCTCGATGCAGCGGGCCACCTTGGTCCCGGCCTGTTCGATGCCGGTGCCGTGCACCCCCTTCTCCTGCTTAAGGAGATAAAGCAGGTCGCCGTTGCCGCAGCCAAGATCCAGCACCCGCGCGCCCGGCGTGATCCAGGAAGCGATGACCTGAAGATCGAAGCGGCTGTTTTTCAGCAGATCACCGTCAGCATTCATGGCTTATCCGGTCGAGAAAGCCGGCGATCAGTTTGTCCATCTGCTCGCTTGGCATGAGGAAGGCGTCATGGCCCCAGCGGGCGTCGATTTCACAGAAGCTGACATTGCTGCCGCTTTTTTTCAGGGCGGAGACAATGGCCCTGGACTGGTAGGTGGGATAGAGCCAGTCCGAGGTGAAGGAGATCACCAGAAAACGGATGTGGGCCAGAGCGTCATTGACCAGCAGGTTGGCGCCGTCCCGTTCCAGGTCGAAATAGTCCGCGGCCTTGGTGATGTAGAGCAGTGCGTTTGCGTCGAAACGGGCGACGAATTTGGCGCCCTGGTGGCGCAGGTAGCTTTCCACCGCGAAGTCGCCGGTGAAATCATAGGACAGGGTGGAGCGATTCTGCAGCTTGCGGCCGAACTTTTCGCGCATGGATTCGTCAGATAGGTAGGTGACATGGCCGATCATCCGGGCGACCGCCAGACCATGGTCGGGACCGGGACCATCGTAGTAGTTGCCACCGCGCCAGTTGGGATCGGACATGATCGCCTGGCGGGCCACTTCGTTGAAGGCGATGGCCTGGGCCGAATGGCGGGTGGTGGTGGCGATGGGGATGGCGGATACCACCATCTCCGGATAGTCGACGCACCAGCGCAGCACCTGCATGCCGCCCACCGAACCGCCCAGCATGGACATGATCTTGGTGATCCCCAGGTGGTCCAGCAGTCGCTTCTGCGCCCGGACCATGTCCTTGATGGTGACCATGGGAAAATCGAAGCCGTAGGGCCGGCCGGTTTTCGGGTTGATGGAGGAGGGGCCGGTGGAACCCATGCAGCTGCCCAGGATGTTGGAGCAGACCACAAAATAGCGGTTGGTGTCCACCGGCTTGTCCGGACCCACCATGACTTCCCACCAGCCGGGCCGCTGGTCCTCGGCGCTGTAGTAGCCGGCGACGTGCGAATCTCCGGAGCAGGCGTGCAGGATGAGCACCACGTTGCTGCGGTCCTTGTTCAGGGTGCCCAGGGTTTCATAGGCCAGGGTGATCGGCCCCAGCCGGGCCCCGGAATCCAGGACCATTTCATCGGGCGGTTCGGCAAAGGTGAAATATTGCTTTTCCACCAGCAGTTTCGAGGAAGGTTTGTCCGGCACGGAATTCAACTCGTCACGTCTCTATGGGTACGAAGGAATAATTTATACCACACTGTAGCATCTCCGGGGTGGAAAAGAAAGTATTTTTCGCTCTCGGCACTGCTTCGCGGCAGGGGGGAGAAGGGGTTGACAGGATCGGCTGATGATCAATATTCAGCACCGTTCGTCATTGTCAGCGGGCCGGAGGAGAGCGACCTCCTTTATTGTACCTTGAAAATAATCATGACGCAAATGGACGGCATCGCCGGCCGGTTGAGAATCGAGGTCGGCGCGACCGTCCGGTTGGCGGAACCCGCACCGCCGCTGATTTTCTTTCAATTTTGCGCAAGGCCCCCTGCTGATATATAATACAGGAAAAGGCAATGCGACCGGAATGGACAACCCACGGTTTTCACAATGAAGGAGGGTGTGTATGGACAAGGGGAAATTCGGCAGGCGGGACCGGCTGGTCAAGGAAAAAGAGCATGACACCTATCGGGAGGGAAAAAAGCTCCCCGAGCCTTCTCTGTGCCAGCAGTGCGGCGCGGTTTTTGCCAGCGGCCGATGGGGCTGGAGCGAGGCGCCCGCAGGCGCGGAAAAGACGGTCTGCCCAGCCTGTCAGCGGATCATCGATGATTTCCCCGCCGGCTACGTTGAACTGCATGGCTCCTTTTTTGAAGAACGGCGCGAAGAGATTCTCAACCTGGTCAGTAACGAAGAAAAATTGGAAAAGGGCGAGCATCCCCTGGAGCGGATCATGCAGGTCAAGAAGGAAAACGGCCATACCCTGATCACCACCACCGGCGTGCATATGGCCAGGCGCATCGGCGAGGCCGTGGTCCGCGCCTACCAGGGCGACCTGACCTTCACCTACGGCGACAACGAAAAAACGGTTCGGGTCAACTGGCAGAGCAGGTAGCGGAAAAGGAGGGGGCCGGCGTCATGGGCATGGCCCCTTTATCATTGTATATCTTCGAAATCGCGACGTATTTTTTCAATGCCTTCTCTGTAGGAATCGGCATCGCCATACGCAAAAAAATGACCATAACGGCTGTGCAGAGAGCCCGTTTTGCTGGCGTGCTTGATCGGGCACCAGTATTGCTCGGTCCTGGCGGCTATCTCCTGGACATAGGCAATGAGCCCGTTGAAATACCCGCAGTACACGCAATTTATTTTTTCAATGAGATTCAGGTACGACAGGGAATGGCGATCGATGACGATATAGTCGCTGCGCCGGACTTTGGGGATACCGTACACCGGAAAGCACACGGCATGATAGAGGGAGAGAACCAGGTCCAGAAAAATCGCCGGAACCAGGCAGGACCAGATGATCGGCGCGGTAAGGATGTTCAGCAGGGGCGCTTCGAGGAGATAGGTATGCAGTTTGATCACCAGGGTTTTCTGGTACTGCCGGGCGGCGTCTTCGAAGTAGACTTTTCGGCCTGATATTTTGTAGTAGAATTCCTTTTCCTTTTTTTGGATCTCCTGGGTGAGTTCCGCCTCCAGCCGTTTGATTTCGCTGATTATTTCATTAATTTTCTGCATATAGACCGTTCGTTCGGCTCCCTGTTCAGCCGTTGCCTAAAGACGGCGAGGTTGACACCAGTTATTGCGGCATGGGCATGTCCGCCTGGCATTGGGCTATGCGGTTCAGATGGAGAGGATACACCATGAGGGCACGATCGTCTTTGAGAAAAGAGCGATCTGGTCAGGGAGATGAAGGCATCTCCTAGCGAGTGAAAGGTTCCCGATCCGTATCCCTTTTATTTATAGAGAAATTTCGGGCTGTTGCGTGTAGGGATTTTTTTTCTGCCGCCAGCATTTGACATTGCTACCACGGTGTGATAGTAAAGAAGTAAGTTGTATGTGCGTCAGCCTGACCGACCCAAGTCAAAGAACTCCGAATACCCTGACCGCACTTCAGCTTAGTTCTCCTTGTTGGGGCCCGGTCCGATGGACATGCCGGACCGGGCCCTGCCTTTTCCCCCGAGCGAATCCCGCTGGTGCCTGCTGGGCGGCCGTTGCCGCCGGATCGTGTTTTTTCCCCGTGCTTGTGTTATGGTGTCATACCATCTGCCCGGCGAACCTTTTTTTACCGCGGTCCGCAGGCTGGTACCCCGTATTTCGTCGTTGCGCGAATTCATCAATCGTATCAAGGGAGTAAAGCATAACCATGGTGTTGTTGGCGAAAAAAACTCTGCATTCCCTCGCCCGCCCGGGCATGTTGGGCCTGATCGCTCTCTGCGCCGTCCTGGCCCTGCTCGTTTTCCTTGCCCTGTGGACCGGGATGGTCTGGCTGACGGCAGATCTGGTTGTGCTGGAACGTTCCTGGCTTGATACCGCGATCAACTGGCTGGTGGGAATCGTGCTGGGATTTGGCGGCTGGTTCATGCTGCCGGTGCTGGTGCTCCTGATTTCCGCGGCCTTTCAGGAAATCACCATCAGCAGGGTGGAGCAGACGGAATATCCTGAGGCTATGCGGGCCGAGGAGCCGCACCTCTGGAGCGATCTTCGTCACGATATCCGCTTCGCCCTGAAGGCCCTGCTCCTCAACCTCCTGATTCTACCTTTTTATTTCATCGGTATCGGTTTCGTGCTGTCCGTTGTCCTGAACAGTTACCTGCTCGGCCGGGAGTTCTTTGAGGGTGCCGCCGGCTATCACCTGGGCAAACCCGGAGCGAGGGAACTGGGCCGCCGCCACAAAAAGCTGGTCTACGGCAGCGGTCTGCTGCTTACCCTGTTGACCCTGCTGCCGGTGGTCAATCTCTTTGCCCCGATCATCGGC
Organism: Desulfobulbus sp.; assembly: GCA_003604995.1. Taxonomy (GTDB): domain Bacteria; phylum Desulfobacterota; class Desulfobulbia; order Desulfobulbales; family Desulfobulbaceae; genus UBA10518. Next base: position 9,928 of record QZJD01000039.1, read on the forward strand.
ATCGTCTGGATGGTCCATCTCTATCATGACCTTCGGCCGGGGTTGACCTCCAACTGATCCGTTGCCGCCCAATTATTTTTTTGGATTCGACTCTTTGGGAATAAAGTCCGGATACAGCTTCACCATGCAGTCCGGACAGATGCTGTGGCTGAACTGCGCCTGGGAATGGCGCTGGATGTAGGATTCGATCTGGTTCCAGTAGCCCTGGTCGTCTCTGATTTTTTTGCAGGAGGCGCAGATCGGCAGCAGGCCGCTGAGCAGTTTGACCTCGGACAGAGCCTTTTTCAGTTCACCGGTCCGCCGGTCCACCAGTTCCTCCAGATGTTCGTAATACTTTTCCAGTTCCTTCTCAGCATTCCGCCGCTTGTTGGTTTCGCTCAGTCCCTGATAAATGATGGTGCAGGACAACAGGACGATCAGCAGCAGGATGGCGGCGGAGATATACACCAGTTCCCGGGCCATTTGGGCAAACTGGGCATGCACCTCCTCCAGGTATACGCCGGTGCCGATCACCCAGCCCCAGGGTTCAAACAGCTTGACATACGAGAGCTTGGGAACAATATGTTCCTCCCGGTCCTTCAACTGCCAGAGATACTCGACGTAGCCGCTGCCCTTCCGCAGCTTGACGGTATTGACAAATTCGAGGAACAGGCGTTTGCCGCTGGGGTCGGTAAAGGCACCCAGATCCCGGCCTTCCAGTTCCGGACGATAGGGATGCATGATCATCCTGGGGGTCAGATCGGTGATCCAGAAATAGTCCTTGTCCTCGCCGCCGTAACGCAGGCCGCGGACCTGCTGGACTGCCCTTCGCTGTGCCTCCGCCAGGGAAAGCTCTCCGCTCTGTACACGCTGAGCATAATAGGAGAGCATATTCACCGCGGCTTGGGTGAGCACGGTGATGGTTTCCTTTTTCTGTTCCAGGAGGTTATGTTTGGACATCGGCAGGACCAGGCCGAACAGGGTGATGACGAAGAGGGCGCCAGCCAGGAGCGGCGGAACGATGACCTTGAAGATGTCTGCTTTGGAAATAAGATACATGGCAAGGACTCAGCGGATTATCCCAGGGCAACGTCCAGGGTCATCATCACCGCGAATCCGCAGATCGCCCCCATGGTGGCCATATCGTTATTGCCGGCACTCTGCGCCTCGGGAATAACCTCTTCCACCACCACGAAGATCATCGCGCCGGCGGCAAAGGCCAGGGCATAGGGCAGAATCGGCTGCATGCTGATGACCAGGGCCGCGCCGATGACCGCGGCCACCGGTTCCACCGCACCGGACAGCTGACCGTACCAGAAACTCTTCAGCCGGCTCAAGCCCTCCCGTCGCAGCGGCACCGAGACGGCCACCCCTTCCGGAAAGTTCTGGATGCCGATGCCCAGCGCCAGGGCTACCGCACCGGCCAGCGAAGCCGAAGGCAGGTCGACGGCCAGGGCGCCGAAGGCCACCCCCACCGCCAGCCCTTCCGGGATGTTGTGCAGGGTGATGGCCAGCACCAGCAGGACCGATTTGCGCCAGGTGGTGTGCAACCCCTCTGCTTCACTCAGGGGCAGGCCAAGGTGCAGATGCGGCAGGATCTTGTCGATCAGCCAGAGAAAACCGGCACCCAGCAGGAAGCCGCTGGTCGCCGGGAACCAGGGAGAGGCACCGCTGGCCCCTGCCATGTCGATGGCCGGAATCAGGAGGGACCAGCAACTGGCGGCCATCATCACTCCGGCGGCAAACCCCAGCATGCCGTCCAGGACCTTGCGGTGGATGGTCGCAAAGAAAAAAACGGCAGCCGCCCCCAGAGCGGTCATCAGCCAGGTGAACAGGGTGGCCAGCAGGGCCTGGGTGACCGGTGACAGGCCGGGAAACCACTCCACAGACAATGCGTTTCTCCTTGCGGGGCTTGCCGACGACGGCCGCCCTCAAAAGGAGGGTGGCCGTTGTCGGCAGGGGGATTGCGATTAATGTTTCAGCACGTGAAGGGCTGCTTCGTAGTCGGGCTCCTGACCGATTTCCGGGACCAGTTCCGTATAAACTATCTTTCCCTCCGGATTGATGATCACAATGGAACGGGCGAGCAGTCCGGCAATAGGCCCGTCAACAATGGTCACGCCGTACCGTTTGCCGAACTCGGGGGAGCGGAAGACCGACAGGGGGATGACCCGCTCCAGTCCCTCGCCCTCGCAGAAGCGCTTGTGGGCAAAGGGCAGGTCCGCGGACACGCAGAGAATCACGGTATCGGGCAGCCCGCCGGCCTCGGCATTGAACCGTCGGACCGAGGCGGCGCACACCGAGGTGTCAATGCTCGGGAAGATGTTAAGGACAACGTTTTGCCCGGCGAAATCCGCCAGGGTACAGTCGGAGAGATCGGTCCTGGTCAGGGTGAACGAAGGGGCGGGGCTGCCAGCAACGGGCAGTTCGCCCACCGTACGGATCGGATTGCCTTGCAGGGTGATCTGGGCCATGATGCTACTCCTTGTCGTGCAAAGGATGATGAGTTGAGCGACCGGGAAAAGGTTTCGCAGCCTGTACAACGTATTCTATCATTTGGGAAACTATATTACCAATATACTGATAACAATGAGTTTCATTTCTGCCTAGTGGTACGGAAAGGAATTTGATTTTTCTGGAGCCGGGGCGGAATTCCGGCTACAAGGGATTTATGAAGAAACCATGTGCGACCTGCGGCGGGACGGGCCAGATAGGATTTTTTCAGGGGGAAAGCAGGTTTCTCCTCACCTGGGAGGAATGCCCCCGTTGCCTGGGAACCGGCTTGCGCGAAGCTCCGGAAGAGGGGCGCACGATTGCTTCCGATCCGCAAACAGGCAAGGGCAAAAAATCGCGAAAAAAGGACGGCATGAAGTAACGCGCCCAGGTTCAGCTTCCGCTTCCTCCCCGCAGGAGGGCCAGGGCCGCTTTCAGCTCCGGCACGGTGAGCTGGCCCGGCGCGGTCGCTTGCCTGACATCCAGGGCCGCGTAGGTCATGAAGCCGCCGAGGAGCAGGGTGACGATCCGGCTGATCCGGCCGGCCTCGCCCATGCAGAAGGCGATCAGGGGAAAGCCGTACCGTTTCGCCTCGCCCTGGAGGTTGAGCACCCGGAGCACGTCCAGGTGATCGTGGGCCATGGTGACGATCTTGCCGATATGGGCACCGCTTTCGACCTGTTCCCGGAGAATCGCCGAGAGCCGGGCTGCATCGGGGGTCCGGACGAAATCATGGTGGGAGACGATCAGCCGGGTGGCAGAACTCTCGATCTCCTCCAGCAGCAGCTGCCGCAGGGCAGGGGCTGTGCGCAGCTCCAGATCCACGAAGGACGCTCCGCAGTGCACCGCGGTCAACAGCGATTCCAGGCGCTCTTCCTCCGGGGCATTGCAGGCGCCGCCCTCCCAGGCCGCCCGGTTGGTGAAGAGCAGGGGCCGATCGATCTCCCGGCAGAGGGCCGGGATGTCCGGCTGCACCATGGCATCCAACCGGATCTCCACCACATCGACATCAGGGAGGAGGGGCCGGACCGCTCGGACCGCCGATCGGCTGTCCGGCCGGGCCACGGCAACGCAGATGCCGCCGCCGGCACCTGTTTTTTCTCCGTTTCCCGGTTCCATGCTCACTCCAACTGCAGGCTGCCGATCACCTGCCGGATCGAGGAGAGGCCCTGGTTCCGCAGAAAGGCGGCGAGGCCGTCAATGATCTCCTCGGTGGCCGTGGGCTGAAAGAAATTGGCAGTGCCGACCTGAACCGCCGTCGCGCCGGCAATGAGGAATTCCAGGGCGTCCTCGCCGGTAGTGATCCCGCCGATGCCGATCACCGGGATGGAGACGGCCCGGGCCACCTGCCAGACCATGCGCAGGGCCACCGGCTTGATCGCCGGTCCGGACAGGCCGCCGACCACGTTGGCCAGCCGCGGTTTCCGGGTGCGGACGTCGATGGCCATGCCGAGCAGGGTGTTGATCAGGGACAGGGCATCCGCGCCGGCATCGGCCGCGGCCCGGGCAATCGCCGTAATATCGGTGACATTGGGGGAGAGCTTGACGATCACCGGCAGTCCGGTTTCGCGACGGACCGCGCCGGTGACCGCCGCCGCCATTTCCGGTACCGTGCCGAAGGCCACCCCGCCCTTTTTCACATTGGGGCAGGAGATGTTGACCTCCAGGGCGGCGATGCCCTCCACCCCGCTCAGGCGGCCGGCCAGGCGGGCATAGTCCTCCACGCTGTCGCCGAGGATATTGACGATCACCGGGGTCGCCAGGTCGCGCAGAAAGGGCAGCTTTTTGGTGATGAACCGCTCCACGCCGACGTTTTCCAGACCGATGGCGTTGAGCATGCCGCAGGCGGTTTCAATGATCCGGGGCGGCGGATTGCCTGGCCGGGGAACCAGGGAGATGCCCTTGACGATGATCGCCCCCAGCCGCTCCAGGTTCACCAGGGCGGCAAACTCCCGGCCGTAGCCGAAGGTGCCCGAGGCGGTGCACACCGGATTTTGCAGGGTCAGCGACCCGATCGTCACCCGCAGGTCCACGGGCGGCGGGGCGGCGGCTACCTGCTCCATAGCACCTCCTCGGCCCGGAACACCGGACCCTCTTTGCAGACATGGTGAAAGCCGCCGCTGCTGGCCGGAAAGGTGCAGCCCAGGCAGGCGCCCAGACCGCAGGCCATGTGCGCTTCCAGGGATACCTGGCAGGCCACCCCGGCCTGCCCGCACTTGCCGGCCACGGTGCGCATCATCGGCAGGGGGCCGCAGACATACACCTGCCGCACCTCGGCCAGGAGCGCATCCAGCAGATCGGTGACCAGGCCGGGGTGGCCGAGGCTGCCGTCATCGGTCGCCGTGAGGACCGGATAGCCCAGTTCGCTGAATTCCTGGGCGAGCAGGAGCAGCTCGGCCTGGGTCTGCGCCCCGAGCAGGACCGGCGGGTTGGCGGCGCCGTGGCCGCTGATCAGCAGATGCTGTGCGAGAAAATAGAGGGGGGCGATGCCCATGCCGCCGCCGATCAGGCAGTGCGGCCCGCCGGGATCGGGGGCAAAGCCGCTGCCGAGAGGGCCGATGACATCGAGCCGTTCCCCGGGCATGGCCGCGGCCAGCAGCCTGGTCCCCTTGCCGATAACCTTGAAGAGCACGGCCAGTTTGCCGTCGCCGGTGACCTTGTGGATGGAAAAAGGCCGGCGCAGCAGCGGATCAAGGGTCTCGCCGGCGCGGACCATGACAAACTGCCCCGGCTGCGCGGCGGCCGCGATGCGCGGGCAGTGCACGGTCAGGCGAAACACGTCGCCGGTCAGTTGCTCCCGACGGACAATGGTTGATTTTTCCTGGAATTCAGCCATGGAACGCGCTACAAGGAAAAGGATATGCCGGACTGATTTCGCCGCCGGCCAGAGTGGGACGGTTTACCAAAGGAGACGATGCGCCGATGATGGACATGGATGTGATTTTCCGTATTGCCGGTTTTGTCTTCGGGGCCGTGGTTGGCAGTTTTCTCAACGTGGTCATTTTCCGGCTCCCCGCCGAGGGGGAGTCCATCGTCTATCCGCCGTCCCGCTGCCCGGCCTGTGGTACGCCCATCCGCTGGTACGACAATATCCCGATTGTGAGCTATGTCTTCCTGCGGGGACGATGCCGGGCCTGCCGCGGGACCATTTCCCCGCAGTACCCCCTGGTGGAGCTCTGCATGGCCCTCCTGTCCCTGGCGTTATACACCAAGTTTGGGTTGTCCTTCGAGTATTTTTTCTATTTTCTCTTCCTGGCTGCCCTGCTGGCGATTATTTTTATTGATATCCATCACCAGATCATCCCGGACGTGATCAGTCTGCCGGGCATTCTGATCGGTTTTGCCGGCTCATTCATCAACAGTCAGCTTACCTGGCAGCAGTCCGGCCTGGGAATCCTGCTGGGCGGCGGCATGCTCTACGCGGTGGCCGCGGGCTATTTTCTGCTCACCCGGCGGGAAGGCATGGGCGGCGGCGATATCAAGCTCCTGGGGATGATCGGCGCCTTCCTCGGGGTACAGAGCCTGCTGTTCGTGGTCTTTGCCAGTTCGCTCACCGGCAGCGCGGTGGGCATAGCGGCCATGCTCAAGAAGGGCCAGGGCGGCAAGACCCGCATCCCCTACGGCCCCTTTCTGGCGCTCGGCGCCATGCTTTTTCTTTTTTTCCAGGAGGATATCTTCCGTCTCTGGAATTGGTATATGGACATGGGCATTGAATGATCGCCGTACAATGAGGTGAAAAGACCATGAGTGAAGAAAGCTGTCCCCTGCCGTCCCCCGGGCGGCCGGATGTTGCAACCATCTCTCTCCACCCAGCAACGAGGGTGGCGGATTACCAGGAAGCGATGAAGCTGGCCAAGGCGGAAGCGGAGCAGCGGCTGGGCGAATACATGCTGATGTCCTGGTACGATCGGGACCGGGACTACGAATCCCCGCCCAACACCACGGAATGCGCCGGCGACTGCGAAAAGAACGGCTATATCCTCTACGCCCTTCACCACGGGGCGACCCTTAAGGTGGACATCGAGGAGGGCAGGTTCATTTTTTACTTCACCCCGGTGGAGTGGTGAAATTTTTTTATGCGCAAGGTGAACTCGATGACTCCTGAGGAAATGCGGGCCAGGGCCATAGACCTCTTTGTCCGGCGGATGCACTGAAGCCAGGCCCTCCTGGTCGTGGGCCAGGAAAAGATGGGCGAAAAGGATGACGGCGCGATTCGGGCCGTGGGAGCGTTCGGCGGCGGCATCGCCAGTTCCGGCGGGGTGTGCGGTATCCTGCTCGGCGGCGTCGCCGCGATTTCCAGCCTCTACAGTCGGGCCAGCCTGGTGGAAAAGGAAGATCCGCGTCTCTGGTCCCTGAGCGCCAAATTCCTGCGGGAGTTCGAAAAAATGACCGAGCCCTACGGCGGCAGCAACTGCCGGGATATCGCCCGGGTGGACTGGCGCGACCGGGACGCGGTCAAGGCCTACTACGGAGATCCCGACAGCCGGAGGCGGGAGTGCATCCGCCTGGTCGGCGAGGCGGCCGAGGCCCTCGGCCGGCTGCTGGAGGCGGCAGCGGAAAGGAGTACCGGGCAACCTGAGCCTGAACGGAAGGGGTAAAAGGGAGCCCTGCTGTTGCCCGGGAAGCGCATCAGCATGCGCCCGGCCGTGGAAGCAATGAATCAGATCAGCGAAACCCTGCGCGGCATCGTCGAGCGGGTCACCTTTCATGACCAGGCCAGCGGCTGGTCGATTCTGCGCGTCTCGCCCTTTGCCAGTCCGGAGCAGCAGGAGACGGTCACTGTCCACCAGACCAGGGTCTTTGCCGGGGCGACCATGGAGTTTCACGGGGCCTGGACGGTGCACCCCCGCTACGGCCGCCAGTTCAGGGCCGACCAGGCCATCGAGATCAAGCCGGCCACCGCCGCCGCCCTGGAAAAATATCTGGGCTCCGGCCTGATCAAGGGGGTGGGGCCGAAGACCGCGAAAAAGATCGTCCGCCACTTCCGGGAGGAGACCCTGGAGGTCTTCGAGCAGGAGATCGAACGCCTCACCGAGGTGCCGGGCATCGCCCGCGGCAAGCTCCGGATGATCGAGGAGGCCTGGACCGAGCACCGGGCCATCCGCGAGGTGATGATGTTTCTCCAGGGCCACGGCATCTCCACCCTCTTTGCCGTGCGCATCTACCAGAAGTACGGCGACCGGGCCATCGCCCTGGTCAGCGAGGATCCCTACTGTCTGGCCCGGGACATCTACGGCATCGGCTTTTTCTCCGCGGACAAGGTGGCCCTCTCCCTCGGCCTGGCAAAAGACAGCCGGCCGCGGCTCATCGCCGCCATCCGCCATGTGCTGGCCGCCAGCCGCGAACAGGGCCATTGCTATCTCACCGCACCCCAGATCGGCCAGGAGGCGAACAAGCTCCTGGAGATGGAGCTGGGCGAGCTGCTGAACCGCTACCTGGAGGAGATGGAGCAGGAGCAGCAGCTCAAGGTGCGGCTGCTGTCAGGCAGCGAGGGCAGGGAGCAGGCCTGCTACTATTCCAGGACCCTCTATTACGACGAAGAGACGGTGGCCACCAGGGTGAGGGCGATGGGCGGCCCGGTGGCTGTGGACGCAGGGCGGGTGGCGGCCTGGATTGAGCGCTACTGCCGGACCGCCTCGCTGACCCTGAGTCTTGAGCAGGCGGCGGCCCTGGCCGGGGTGGTGGGCCACCGCCTGGCCATCCTCACCGGCGGGCCGGGCTGCGGCAAGACCACCACCACTCTGGTCATCGTCCGCCTGCTGGAGGCCATGGGCAGGGAGGTGCTGCTGGCCGCGCCCACCGGGCGCGCCGCCCAGCGGATGAGCGAGGTGATCGGCCGCGAAGCGAAAACCCTGCACCGGCTCCTGGAATGGCAGCACGACCGCTTCAAGAAGAACGAGGAGGACCCGCTCGTCGCCGATGTCCTGATCGTTGACGAATGCTCCATGCTCGACATCAGCCTCACCGCTTCGCTCCTCAAGGCGGTGCCGCCGGGCTGCCAGGTGCTTTTCATCGGCGATGCCGATCAGCTGCCCTCGGTCGGCGCCGGCAACGTCCTGCGCGATCTGATCGCCTCAGAACGGATCCCCTGCTACCGGTTGACCCGGGTCTTCCGCCAGGCCCGGGAATCGCTGATCATCAGGTATGCCCACGAGGTGAACAGCGGTCGGCTGCCGGAGATCGAATCGCCCTTTAAGAAGCCCGAGATATGGCAGGACGGCAGCGACTGCCTGTTCATCGATTCCGACGAGGCCACCCGGGAGCAGCTTGACTTCATCGGCCGGGTGAAGCGGACTTTTGCCTGGGGGCTTCCCCAGTACGAGGGGCTGGCCACGGACTCCTCGCCATATCAGTTCCGCACCGGCGAGGCTATCCTCTCCGGCTATGAGCGCGATTTCGAGGTGCCGGCCAAGTTCCGGCACGTGGACCTGGAGGAGGTGAGGAGGGCCGAGACCCGGGTGGCGGAGCTGAAGGCGGTTATCAAAAAGGTGCATCCCTGGTCGTCGCTGCACTACGGCCTGGACGCGGTGGCCGTGGTCCGCAAGCTCTACACCGAGTGGATCCCCCGCTACCTGGGCGCAGACTGCGAGATCCAGATCCTCTCGCCCATGACCCGGGGCTCGCTGGGCACGGCCAACCTCAACACCGTCATCCAGCAGGCAGCCAACCCGCCCGATCAGGAGAAGCGCCAGCTGCAGGTGGGCGAGCGGACCTTCCGGGAGGGCGACCGGGTCATCCACCGCCGCAACAACTATGACCTGGAGGTCTTCAACGGCGACATCGGCCGCATCGTTCGCATCGACACCGAAGAGCTGACCTGCGTGGTTTCCTTCTATCCCGACGGCCGGGAGGTGCGCTACCGGAAGGAGGATATCGTCGAACTCGACCTGGCCTATGCGATCACCATCCACAAGTCCCAGGGCAGCGAGTTCCAGGCGGTGATCATCCCGGTCCTCACCCAGCATTTCAAAATGCTCTACCGCAACCTCATCTACACCGGCCTGACCCGGGCCAGGAAGCTGGCGGTGTTCGTCGGCACCCGCAAGGCCTTGGCCATGGCCGTCCGCCAGCAGGACCCCAGCCGACGCCAGACTGCCCTGGAGATTTTGCTGCGGGGAGTGTGCGAAAATTGAAGCAATCTTGTTGGTTGCAATGCCGGACTATGAGGAGCGAAGACGGAAACTGAATCGGTTCGCGGACATGTGAGGGTTCCGGTGACACCTTACTTAACTTTTGATTTTCGGCCCAGGCTTTTACCTTCAGATTGCTGATTACCGCTGTACGCAAGGCGACATCCTAATCATGCCCACAACCTTCGAACATAAGACCGCCCGGGCCCGCACGTCGCTGCTTCGATCCACAAATGCCACCCGAGGCAGGGCCTGCCTGTTTGGCGACATCTAACATCTTTTCGCGATAAATAAAGCCTCTTTTGTGTCGCTAAACAGGAATTTATGTCGTATTTAATCAGAACGTTATAAACAAAACCGCAACCTGCAAAACGACCGTGGCAAAATGTACACTCTGCAACGCGCGTAAGGGAAAAAGAAAATGCATGACAACGGGAACCTTCATCTGCAGCCTCTGCTGCGGCGAGTCCCGTGACAAAGAAAAATGCGAGGGATGTTCCTTTGCGCAGGCCTCACTGGCCACCAGGAATTACAAAGACGTCCCTTATTTCAGCACCCAGGAGATGGCGGATTCCCTTGCGCTGGAGGATATCGCCAGGGTGATTGAAAGCGGTCTCTGCCAGGTATGGAGGCTGGACAAGGCAAACGTGAACGACAGGACAGCGGCCCGGCTGGTGGAATTGATGCTTGACCGCTACCATTTCAACGACGCGGAGCTGCCAATTACCGATCCGGTCCTGGCCGCGGTGTACCGTTCCATCCACCGAAGGACCATGGGCGGCCAGGGCTATCTGCAATTTGTCAGCCAATTCACCGGGTATTAGCCGGGAAGTCCGTTACGGAGTTTGCCCGTGATCTCCGTGCACGTTTCGGATCAGAACTCTTCCGTTGAGGCCGCAACAGGCTTATATGTGAAGACAGTGTAGATCGATCAGGCATGTCCGCTCGCCGCTGGTACTGACCGAGCGAACTGATCATCTTGCATTGCTGGAACAGTGATTGGCCGGTGAGACTCGTCATTTGATCGTGCCGCCCGGCGGCAAGGGCAAAAAGAAGTTGCTTTGTACTCAGGGGCGGGCGACGGCGGTGTCGAAGTTGAGCTGATTGAGGTTGGCCCCGCCCTGGATCAGATCCTTGCCGATCATCTGACCGAAGCGCCTCGCCTCCTTGACCTGCATGGTCGTATGGCCGTATTTTCGGTACTTGCTTGAAAACCATGATTTTTTTTCCGGGACCTTGCCAGCCAGCTTGAGGAAGACCCCGATGGTCCGCCACGGTTCCGGATTGGGATGGGAAAAGACGATCAGGTTGACCACCCTGGCCTCGCGGCGGCGCAGAAGACTTTTCAGCCCCCACCAGTGCATCCGCCAGTAGCCGCGGCAGGAAATCAGCGGCAGGACTGGTTTGTTCTTGAACAGGCGGCTGCCGTCCCGGTCAAAAAGGGAGAGGACAGGGCCGCTGGGATTATAGGACCAGGTCGGCCCGGCGAGGATGATCAGATCAAAGTGATCAAAGGCGCTCTTCGTGAGCGGTTCGATGGGCTGACGCTTGCGCAGGAAGGTTTCCACCATCATCCGCAGGGTGCCGCCGATGCTGCCGATGGGAAAGCGCAGAGCACGGATCGTTTGCAACCGTTCGCGGACGACGTTGACTCCTTCCTTTTCCAGCCCGGAGCATAGGGCCTGCACCAGATTATTGGTCTGGCTGGAGAAGGAATAGTACACAACCAGGACTTTTTTCCCGGTATTGGTGGGTGTTATCATGCCGCGGGCCTTGTTGCCTTTGAGGATTCGTCCGTTTGAGTAGACGCTTTATAGCATACCCGGCGCACAAAAAAAAGCCCCCGGTCAGAACCTGACCGGGGGCCGGAAAAAGTAGTGGAGATGACGCTGTCAGGCTTCGACTTCGTGCTCCACCCCAACGGCGATCTTGTAGAGCACGGTCAGGATAAAGAACCCTGTGCACCACACGGCGATGGTGATCATAATTTCATTAAAGGTCGGGTAGTACTCCGTGATCTCCTCCAGCGGGGAGGGAACGAAGCCGCCCAGCACAAAACCGATGCCCTTGTCCAGCCACAGGCCGATGAACAGGGCGGCGGAGCCGATGGCCAGCCAGAAATCATTGCGGCGCGTATAGGGAATGGCCAGGAGGGTGAAGCCGGTGAGGGTCAGCACGACAAAGCCCCACATGAACGGCACCAGGTTGTTGTAGACGTGGCCGTGATGCTCCAGACCGAAGAACAGGTACTGCAAGGTATGCATGTGGCCCGGTATCTGGCTGTAGTAGCCGACAAAGAACTCCAGCATGACAAAGAAGGCGTTGATCAGCGCGGCATAGAGGATGATCGTCACCATCTTGTTCGTGGCCTCGCGACCAGCGTCAAAATGGGCCACCCGCTTGAGGATCAGGCTGACGAAGACGATCAGGGCCGGTCCCGCGGCAAAGGCGGAAGCCAGGAAGCGGGGGGCGATGATTGCGGACAGCCAGAAGTGCCGACCGGGCAGACCGCAGTAGAGCATGGCGGTGACCGTATGGATCGAAATGGCAAAGGGTATGGAAATATAGACGAAGATGTACACCCATTTCGGTGGTTTGACCTGTTTGCGCTCCGCGGTGAGGATCACCCAGCCGCAGATGATGTTCAGGAACAGGTAGCCGTTGAGCACGATCATGTCCCAGAACAGCATGGAATTGGGTGTCGGGTGGAGGAGCACGTTCAGTGCCCGGATCGGCTGGCCAAGGTCGGCGATGATGAACATCAGACACATGGTCAGGGCTGCGATGGCCAGGAATTCACCCAGGATGGTGATCCGGCCGAACACCTTGTAATTATGGACGTAGTAGGGCAGAACCAGCATCACGCCTCCCGCGGCCACGCCGACCAGGAAGGTGAAGTTGGAAATGTAGAGTCCCCACGAGACGTCCCGGCTCATGCCGGTGAGGCCGAGACCATAATTGAACTGTCTGATATAACAGATCGCGCCGATGGCCATGAATGTGCCGAGAAATCCCAGCCACATCCAATAGTTGTTGTTTCCTTTCAGTGCTTTCTCAAACATGGCGACCTCATATGATATAAAAGACTGATGGTTTGGTCCCGAGGGAAGGCTTCCGCTGCACAGTGTAGTTCTGCTTCAGAACCTGTCTGATCTCTGAATCGGGATCGTTCAGATCGCCGAAGACCATGGCCTTGCTTCCCCCGGTGGCTGCAACGCAGGCAGGTTCTTCTCCCCTGCCCAGCCGCTCCACGCAGAAGTTGCATTTTTCGACAACACCGCGCATGCGGGTGGGGAAGAGCCGGTTCAGGTTGTTCATATCGAGACCGCCCTGCGGGTCACGGGGATCACGCCAGTTGAATGAGCGGGAACCGTAGGGGCAGGCGGCCATGCAGAAGCGGCAGCCGATGCACCGGTGGTAATCCATGGCGACAATCCCGTTTTTGTCCTTGAAGGTTGCCTTGGTCGGACAGGCGCGAACGCAGGGAGGATTGGCGCAGTGGTTGCAGAGGACCAGAACCTGGTTGTTTTCCATGGTCTCGCTTAGATGGTACTGGCTGTTGTCCGGGAAGGCGTTTTCATGGCCGGTGAGCCAGATCCATTTGATCTCATCCTTGGGATCGGGAAACTGGGGGATGTTGTGCGAGACATTGCAGGCCTTGATGCACTCATCGGCCAGTCCGGGCTGGGCAATGAATTTGCGCACGTCAATGACCATGCCGTACTGCTTGCCGGTGGGGACCACTTCCGCACCGTGCTCCGCCGGGGCCTGGCTTTCCGCACCATGACCGCCGGGCTGCACCTCCACGGCGGCTCTTGCCGCCAGCGGGCTCACCCCAGAGACAAGACGGTCGACCACTGCCGGAGCACCAAGACCTGCCAGGGTGGAGATGCCGGCAATTTTGAGGAATTCTCTTCTCTTCTTGTCCATCAGTTTACATCCTCCTTGGTTGCTTCCTCAACAGGCTCCAGATGGCAGTCCCAGCAGTATGGGGTAACAGCCGCATAGGTATGGCACACATCGCAGAATTTCTTCTTGCTGACGTGGCACTGCATGCAGGCGTTCTGCAGGCTCTTCTGGTACATGGTTCCTTCCACGGAAAAAAAGGATCTGTCTTCCGTGCGCAGGACTTCATCTCTCCACTGATTCAGCGTCTTCATGTGGTTGGGGCGAATCTCACTCAGCGGCAGAACGCACTGTTTTTTGTCCTTGGGCAACTCCGCCTTTGGTGGGTCCGCGGCAACTCCGTGGTTGAACCAGATGGGAAATGTGACAATCAGGACAAAGATGATCAGTCCCGGGATGATTTTACCGCTGTCGTACATCACTCTTCCTCCACTTATGCCGTGAATTAAAGGATAGTCCGCAGACCATCTTCAAGTTCCTGCCGTTGCTCGCCTTCCATGACCAGCGAGTTGCCCACCAATTCGGAGAGTCCGCAAACCCTGACCTGCGGCACCCAGTAATTCACGAGCGAAGTCAGGGTGGCCCGGTCGATAGCGCAGACGCAGCCCAGGGTGTTGACCCCGTGCTTCTCGTGGACATACTTGACGGCATTGGCCCGGGGCAGGCCGCCGCGCATGCGCAGTTCCATGATTTCGTCGGTGTTGAGGCCGGTGCCGGATCCGCAGCAGAAGGTTTTTTCCCGGATGCAGTTCTCGGGCATCTCGTACCAGTTGTTCACCACATTGTCGAGTATGTAGCGCGGTTCCTCGAGCAGGCCCATGCCCCGGGCGGTGTTGCAGGAGTCATGCCAGGTGGCGACCACATGGTCGTTGCGGCTCTTGTCGATGTTAAGCTTGTTGTTCTTGATCAGGTCGGCGGTGAACTCGCTGACGTGGATCATCTTGGTGGAACGGGCATTGTCGAAGACCGTGCCGGTGATCGGCGATTTCGGCACCTCAAGGAAGTCGGCCGGACCGTTCATGGTGTCCATGTACTGATGCAGTACGCGCCACATGTGCCCGCACTCGCCGCCGATGATGAATTTGACGCCCAGGCGCTTGGCCTCGGCATACATCTTGGCGTTCAGCTTCTTCATGGTCTCGTTGTTGGTGAAAAGACCGAAGTTGCCGCCCTCGGATGCATAGGTGGACCAGGTATAGTCCAGGCCGATGTGATGGAAGAGCAGCAGGTATCCCATGGCCGTGTACAGACCGGGCTCGGCGAACACGTCCGCGGAAGGGGTGATGAACAGGATTTCGGCGCCCTTGCGGTTGAAGGTCGGCTCCACCCGGATGCCGGTGAGGTTTTCAATGTCGTCGCACAGGAAGGAGACGTTGTCCTTGAAGGTGTGCGGCTGCAGTCCCATGTGGTTGCCGGTCCGGTTGGAATTGGAGGCCGGTTCCAGGATCCAGTTGATGCCAACGCCAACGGTGTGAAGGAGTTCGCGCAGCATGATCGTCACCTCAGCGGTATCGATACCGTAGGGGCAGAAAACCGAGCAGCGCCGACACTCCGTGCACTGATAGGCGTACATGAACCACTCCTTGAGTACGCCCACGGTCATTTCACGACCGCCGGCCATCTTGCCCAGCAGCTTGCCGGCCAGGGTGAAATCGTTGCGGTAGACTGAGCGCAGGAGTTCGGCGCGGAGTACCGGCATGTTCTTCGGATCGCCGGTGCCCAGGAAGAAGTGGCACTTGTCGGCGCAGGCGCCGCAGCGCACGCAGCAGTCCATGAAGATCTTCAGGGATCGGAACTTGTCGAGGCGTTCGCGCAGGCCGTTGAGGATGATTTCCTTCCAGTTCTCGGGCAGCTTCCAGTCATCGTCTTCCGGCCACCACTCACGGGCGTTCGGAAAACTTAAGCCCTGCTGCGCGTTCATGTACTCGACCTTTTCCTTCTTGGCCGGGTAGGCAAAGTTGCCGGGCTTGAAGACCGCCGGCACGTCCATCCAGTCCTTGGTGGGGTAGGACCCGGTCATCAGGGACGGGCCCTGGACAACACTCTTTGCTAACTTGTCAACCTTGACTACTTTTACAGCTCCCATAGTTCTATCCTTCTCACCTTTTACCTTGCTGACTTATTCGCCAGAGTTTTCGGGCAATCCTTTTTCCACGGGGATATCGTTCTCAACCATGAACTCCCTGAACTCATCCTCATAGCCCGCGTAGGAGTGCGGCCGGATATCCGGGTTCCAGGGGTTGATGTGGCGGACCATCCGGGAGTTGTTGGGCAGGTTTCTGGTCGGGCTGAGGAAGACCCCGCCCATGTGCATCAGCTTACTGTAGGGGAAGTAGGCCAGCAGGGTGGAGACCAGGAACAGGTGGATGTAGAAAATGGAGCTGATATCGGTCAGAATGGCCGGCTGGAAGGTCGCCAGCCCCACGGCCAACCGCTTGATGGAAATGATGTCCACGTCCGTCCGGATGTAGAAGCGCATCAGAATTCCGCTGACCGCGATTCCGAAGATCAGGAACAGCGGAAAATAGTCGTTGGCCAGGGAAATGTACTTCACCTGGCGGTTGACCAGCCGTCGGCCGAAGAGCAGGAGGAGTCCCAAAACGATGGTCACGTCGGTCAGGTACATGGTGGGCGCCCCGATCTGGAGGATGCTGTCCATGAACTCCACCGCCAGGACGAAGCCGGGCACCGGATCAAGAAACAGGCGCAGATGGCGCAGGACAATGGTCAGAAAACTGTAATGAAACAGGATGCCGAAGAGCCACAGCCATTTGCTGGACTCGTAGGTCAGCTTGGGGCCGTCGTGAATTTCCGCCTTGGTATTGCGCCAGAGGGAGCGGAACAGAACGATCTCCAGAAACATCCTGGCCACCACCTGGGAGGTGTTGACCGGGGCCTCCAGCTTGTCGTACTTGATCCAGGGCAGGGTATATCCCTGCCCGCAGGTGGTAGGGATCCTGAACGGCACCGGAGACTTTGCCCATTGCACGACCCGGTAGCAGAATCCGATGACGAAGGTGGCGATGGCCGCGTAGGGCACCACCACTCCGAACAGATACTGCATGCCGGGAATCTTGGATCCGATCCATGCAATGAGCACCAAGGCAATAACTGCCGCCATCGGGAAGATGTACTTCATTGATCACTCCCTCGCTTCAAATTGAACAATTACATGCAACCCATGTTGCTGAACGACCAAATATGCCGGCGGGCCCCTCTCCCGCCGGCACCGGGACGGCGGATGACGCCGCCCCGAACACTCTTTCTTCCGGTCAGTTGATCTTCACCGGGCCCCGTTGCCTCTCACGCAGCAGCGAAGAGGTGCAGGGTGTATCGGTCAAGATATAACTTCCGCTTTTCAACTCCTGAATTCGGACCTGATAGAGCTGCTCCCGGCACTTTGCATAGATGTCAAAGGCGGCCAGGGCGACCCGGTCGATTTCGCAGTCGAATTCGGCAAGGTCATACACCAGGGAACTGGTTTTTTTGTCATCACCCAGGACCTGGCGGATCACCCACTTCAGCTCAAGAAAGGGTACAACCGCCTGGGAAGGGGTGAACTCCTGAACAGCCCTGATCCGGACGACCTGGTCCAGGGCCGAGGTATATTCATCGGTTTGTGCGCCCTTGAGCAGAAGCTCAAGAATCGAGGCGAGACCGGCGCGGATATTGGCGCCGATGGGATTGGCGATCTGATCGCGTGAGGTTTTGAAGAAATCCGACGCAGCATAGCTGTCCAGCGTCCGTTCAACCCAGACGGCGAGGATTTTGTTTTTCTTTTCCTGGAGCGCTTCGGACAGTCTCATTTCCCTCAATTATACTGATAATAGTTGTTATAAAATGAATGACGATTCATGCATTGGAAACCTCTATCATGCCTGAAATATCTTTTCAACAAAAAAAGAGTGCCCGGCAAAAAGTGAAAAAGGGGGGGCGCGCCACCCGCGCCGAGGGCGGACTTGAGTGATTCCAATATGTTCTGGAAATATCAGGGGGAAGGCCAGCAACACCCCCCGCCTGAATAACGTCTTTTTGTTCAGGCGGAAAAGCGCGGCGGCACCTTCACGGTGTGGCACTAAAGGTCGTGCTGGTTTTGTGAACAAGGTCGTCGATGAGAAAAAGCGCCAGTTGGACGTATGGGTCTTTGCCCAGTTGGTCCCGCAGGGGCGGCGGGCCGGTTTTGTCCTTGCCGGTGTAATGATCGGCGCCCAGTTCGGTGAGATAGGCTTCCGCCTGGCCCTCGTTTTCGGTGAGGGCGGCCAGTTCCCGCCGTTCTTTTCGGATGCCCTCCAGGTAGACGGCCAGGCTGGTCGATTCGGCCCGTTCGCCGGCCTTGGCGGTTTTTTCCCTGATTTTGGCAAATTCGGCGGATGAGGCAACCCACTTGTCGCCGGCCTTGCGGGCACCCTCGATATTGAGGGGCTGCCTGCCCCAGGGGGTGAACGTCACCGGTTCAACCTTGTCCCAGGGCAGGGAATAGTCCAGATGCTTCTCGCCGCTTTTCAGGTAATCGAGGATGGTGGGGACCACGATGTCCGGCTCGATGCCCTTGTATTGGGTGGATTCGCCGTTGATCCGGTAGAATTTCTGAATGGTCACCTTGAGGGCGCCCATATCCTCATACTGTTTGCGGTGCAGCAGGGGCAGGTTGCGGTTCATGTCCACGATGGACTGGACCGTCCCCTTGCCGTGGGTGTGGTCGCCGCCGACAATCAGGGCCCGGCCGTAATCCTGGAGCGCGGCCGCGAGGATTTCCGAGGCGGATGCGGAAAATTTGTTGACCAGGACAATAACCGGACCGTCGTAGAGAACATTCTTGTCCGTGTCTTCCAGAATTTTGATCTCGCCCTGGGCGTTTTTCACCTGGACCACCGGTCCGCCCGGCAGAAAGAGGCCGGAGATAGCCACCGCGTCGCTCAGGGAGCCGCCACCGTTGTCGCGCAGATCCAGGATGATCCCTTCCACCTTGTTTTGGGTGAGCTGGAAGAGTTCCTTGCGGAAATCGTCCGTGACGTTGCGCGCCTTGCTCATGGGGCCGTTCGCCTCAAAGTCCCGGTAAAAGCTCGGGATGCGGATATAGCCGAATTTGTTGCCCCGGTCGTTGTCCAGCACCTCAGATTTGACGTAGGTCTCTTCGATCTGGACCACATCGCGGGTGATGGGAATGACCTTTTTCGATCCGTCCGGCTTGAGGACGGTGAGGATGACCTCCGATCCTTTCGGCCCCCGGATATGGCTGACCGCCTCCCGGATCCGCATGTCGGTCATATCCACCGGTTCCTTGCCTCTGTCGGCCGCGGCCAGGATCGTATCCTCGGCCTGCAGATCCCCCTGGCGCTCCGCCGCGCTGCCCGGAATGATGCGGACCACCTTAATGTAGCCGTCCTCCTCCCGGAGCAGCGCGCCGATGCCCTCCAGGGAGCCGCTCATCTGGATGTCGAAATCCTCCTTGCTGGTGGGGGCCATATAGTTGGTGTGGGGGTCAAAGGCCCGGGCCACCGCATCGAAGAAGCGGTCGTAGTGGTCCTGTCTGGTTTCTTCCAGCAGGCGGCCGAGATTACGCCTGGTTTTCTCCCGCACCTTGTCCAGGGCCTTGCGCCAAAGAGCGGGATCCACCGTCTCGACCGAGGGCGTCGCGCCGGGCTCGGGCGTCTTTTCCGCATCGTCGCCGGCCTTGTTCATTTGCTCCTGCTCCAGAAGATCAAGATAGGTTTCCAGGGTCTCCATTTTCAGGATACGGCGCCACCGCTCCCGCAGTTCACCGATGGTGTCGGCATATTCAATTTTTTTTGGGTCGAACTCCAGGTAGTCCCGCTCGTTGGGGTCAAAGCCCGCGTCCAGCAGTTTCCCGGTCATGTCCATGATCTCGGTAACCCGCCGGTTGAAGAGGAGGGTCCCCTCGTCGGGCAGGAGAACTTTGCCCCGGCGCAGTTCGTCATCGATCCGGTCCGCGTAGACCTGGAGTTTGGCCACATCCTCCTTGAGAAGAAAACGTTTCCGGGGATCGAGCTGCCGCAGGTAGAGGTCATAGGCGGCGGGGGAGATGTCGTCCAGCGACTTGTGGGAAAAATGCTGGGCGGTGAGCTGATGGCTCAGCATATAGGCGATAAGGCGGTTGCGGCCGGCATCGAACTGGGCGGGAAGGGATTTGCTGTACGCCGGCAGCGAGAGGAAAAAAAGAATCAGCCAGGGGGCAAGAAAACGCAGGACTGTCATTACTGCTCCGTCGAGACGTTCAGGGCGGGATGGTTGTTTTCCCGCCGCGCAACGAAAAAAAAGGTTACCGTCGGCCCGCTGGTCGCCCTTTTCGGGAACCCCGGGCGGCCGGGAATTTTGCGAATTGACATCTATGTTAAATTGCGATAAATTATCACTTTTTACAAAAAAATGAAATACCCATTTACACGCAGCAAATATTTTTAAAGGAGAGCAAGCATGGGCCAGACGGTTAAGGCAATCGCGGAAAGCATCAACATCATGGGGAAAAGAAGCGGCGGGGCGATGAAGGAGCGCAATCCCGGCCCGGTTCAGGAAATGGCCCGGGAGGAAACCAAGGCCGGCGCCACCTATCTTGACCTGAATATCGGGCCCGCCCGCAAGGACGGTACGGAACTGATGCCCTGGGTGGTCAATACGGTGCAGGCCGTTGTGGATACTCCGCTCTGCCTGGATACCACCAATACCGATGCCATGGCTGCCGGCTTCCAGGTGGTGAAGAACAAGAGCCAGGCGATCATGAATTCGATCTCCGCCCAGCCCGAGCGGATGGAAAAGCTCATCCCGGTCGCCGCCGAGGCCGGTTGCGATGTCATCGCCCTGCTCTGGGGACCGGACGGCATGCCCCGCGATTCCAATGAGCGGGCGGCCATGGCCGTGGACCTGATGATGGCCCTCAACGAGGCGGGCATCCCCAACGAGAAGATCCTGTTCGACCCCATCGGCACGCCCATCACCCTGGGCGCCGACCAGATCAGCTCCGGCCTGGAGTTCATGATGATGCTGCCCGACATCGCGCCGGGCGCCGGCTCCACCGTCGGCCTGTCCAACGTCTCCAACGGAGTGGCCGAACATCTGCGCAAGTACCTGGATCGGACCTACCTGATCATGCTGATGAAGTACGGGATCAGCACCGCCATCGTCAATGCCTATGACAGCGAACTGATGGCCATCTGCCGGGGCGAGCGCCAGAACCTGGTGGACCTGGTGCACGGGATGATGGACGGCAATGATCCTGATCCGGCGACCCTCACCGGCACCGCCCTGGAGCATTACAAGACCTACAAGGCCCTGTCCGGCCAGACCGTTTTTTCCGAGTCCTGGCTGGAGCTGTAGTCAGGTCTCGCCCGGCGATGGTCGACACCTCGGGCCACCATATAGTCTACGGCAGCCTGCGGGATGCGCTGACCGGCGAGGAGCTGCCGGATACCGACGATGAGCGGTACCGGCAGCAGCTGATCCGCTGGCTGCTCGCCGAAAAGGGGTATGAGCCCGGAGATCTGCAACCCCGGCTGGCCATCGATACCGAGGTGGGCGGCCAGCGGGTTTGCTCCCGGATCGAGCTGACCGTGGTTCTTCTGGGCCGACGGATGATGATCATCCGCTACGGCCCGGGCTCTCTGGTCACCCGGGAGCGGCCGGCCATTGCCGCGGCGCGCCTGCTGGAACCGGCCTATCGGATCCCGCTCGCGGTGGTGACCAACGGCCGGGACGCGGAATTGCTGGAGACCCTGACCGGCAAGGTCCTGGCCACCGGCATGGAGAGGATCCCGGACCGCAATGCATTGCTGGCCATGGCGGCCGACCTGGTTTTTGAGCCATTTATCGGCGAGGACAGGCGGGACCGGGAGGCCAGGATCCTGAATGCCTTTGATGTGGAAGTCTGCTGCCGGGGCGCCAAATGCGCCCTGCCCACCGGCGGTCCGGAAGGCGATACATAAAAAGCCTCTTGCACAGTGCGCATTGTTGCAAGATCGAGAGAAAAAGCATGCCAGCGTGCCGCCGGCATGCGCAACCTGAAATGTGTGACGGAAAAGTTATGACCACGAGCAGCCCCAACTGGAACAAATCGAGCTGGCAGAGCCGTACGGCCCTGCAGCAGCCCAACTGGCCTGACCGCAAGAAATATGACGAAGTGCTTTCTTCCCTTTCGCTTCTGCCGCCGCTGGTCTTTGCCGGTGAAATCAGGGAGCTGAAGAAGATGCTGGCCAAGGCGGTGGACGGCCAGGCCTTTCTCCTGCAGGGCGGGGACTGTTCCGAAGAATTTGCAGGCTGCACCGCGCCGAACATCCGGGAAACCCTGAAGGTGCTCCTGCAGATGGCGGTTATTCTGACCTACGCCGGCGGCAAGCCGGTGATTAAGGTGGGGCGGATTGCCGGCCAGTACGCCAAGCCCCGCTCCAGCGACACCGAGATGGTGAACGGGGTCGAGCTGCCCAGCTACCGGGGGGACATGGCCAACTCCTGTCTGCCGGATCCCGTTGCCCGGATCCCTGATCCGGAGCGGATGCTCAAGGGCTATTTTCTGTCGGCCGCCACACTGAATCTGTTGCGGGCCTTCACCCGGGGCGGTTTTGCCTCCCTGCAGCGGGTGCATGCCTGGAACCAGGAGTTTGTCAAGCAGTCGCCCATGGGCCGTTCCTATGAACGGCTGGCCAAGCAGCTCAACCAGGCCCTCAATTTCATGGAGACCATCGGTATCTCCACGGATATTCCCCAGTTGAAGGAGGCCCAGTTCTTCACTTCCCACGAGGCCCTGTTCCTGGGCTACGAGGAGTCGCTCACCCGCGAGGACTCCACCACCGGCGGCTGGTATGATTGCTCGGCGCACATGCTGTGGATCGGCGACCGCACCCGCCAGATCGACGGGGCGCACATCGAATTCCTGCGCGGCGTGCTCAACCCGCTGGGGATGAAGATCGGGCCGAAGCATGACTTGGACGACATCCTGGCGATCATCGAGCGGTTGAACCCTGACAACGAGCCGGGCCGCATCACCCTGATCACCCGTTTCGGATCCAAGACCATCGACAAGTACCTGCCGCCGCTGATCCGCGGGGTGAAGAAAGCCGGTCTGCAGGTTGTCTGGTGCTGCGATCCCATGCACGCCAACACCTTCACTTCGGCCTCCGGCAGGAAGACCCGCAATTTTGACGAGATTCTCTCAGAGCTGCGCTGCTTTTTCGAGCTGCACTGGTCCGAGGGCACGATTCCCGGCGGCGTCCATTTCGAACTGACCGGGGAGAACGTCACCGAGTGCATCGGCGGGGCCAGGGAACTGGCCGACGAGCATCTGAATCTCAACTATCTGAGTACCTGCGATCCTCGCCTCAATGCCGAGCAAAGTCTGGAGATGGCCTTCCAGATCGCGGAGATGATCCGGAGCTGACGCGATGATGTTCTTTTCTTTGCTTGCCCAAAAGAAAAGAACCAAAAGAAACGGCACCCTGCCATTTGGTCCTGCGGACTGCCCTGCGCTCCTCGAAGCTGCCTGGATTTTGCAAACTCGCTTCGCTCAAACAGTGCAAAATCCTTTTTGGCAGCTTCTGCGGTGCTCGGCAAATGGCAATGGGAATTGTATCGGGAAGCTTAGGTCTTTTAAGCTTACCCTCTCTCCGTGGTGCTCGTAATGATCTTGAGCGCTATAATATCAATAAAATCTTTGGCTTTATGGGTTATTAGCGGAACGCCGTGTCGGGTCGCACAAGCAGCAATCCAGGCATCGTTAGGCTGGATGGGTTTTCCTTTTCGTCTGCGATCAGCGACAAGTCGCCCATAACGGATAAGGTTAGATTGTGTGAGGAACGAACCACAATCTTAACCGTTTGTTGGACGAGCCCGGTGGTCATATATAGAAAAGAGCTTATTGGTCC
>QZJD01000050.1 GCA_003604995.1 Desulfobulbus sp.
CGGAGGTTCGAATCCTCTCTTCCCGACCATGTTTTTTTCGTTGGTCCATTTCGATGAGCCCCTGTTCCGGGGCTTTTTTTTTGGTGAACCCCGCCATTTTTCAGGTCGTTCGTTTGAGCGGCCGCCTCCTTCTCTCGCTGAACAGGCAACTGCTGGGACATAAGCTTGTCGCCGCCGAGAATTTTTCTTTTGATTCCCATCAGCTCCATGTTAAGATGATCATGTCGGCTGTAACGTATTGAAATCACAGTGGCGGATGCTCAGGATTGTGACTTTTTTCGAGCGTATCAACCAGCTCCCTTGTTGTCGCCAGGCCCGGACCCGCTCGGTGTATGGCATGAGCCCAGGGTGATCAATGACTCTCCTCCGCATGATACCCAACCTGCTCTCCACTTTCCGCTTGCTGCTGGCGCTGGTTTTTCCCTTCTGTCCGCAGTCTGAGTGGATATGGCTGGTTCTGGCCGGTGGTGCCAGTGATGTTCTGGATGGCTGGATCGCACGGCGCTGGCACCTGGAAAGCTGGCAGGGCAGCCTGCTGGACGCGGTAGCTGACAAGCTCTTTGTTCTGTCCGTTCTGGTCACCTTTGTTCTGTCAGGCAGGTTTTCGCCCTGGTGGGTGCCTGGTCTGATTGTCCGCGACCTGACCGTAGCCTTGATAGCCCTTTATGCATTTTGCCGAAGGGAATGGGAATCCTTTCGCCAAATGAAGGCCAGCATCTCGGGTAAGCTGGCCACGGCCGGCCAGTTCCTCTTTTTTGCTACGGTCGTTCTGGCGCCCGCCTTCATCGACACGATCTTTGCCGTCGCGGTCCTCTTCAGTATCCTGGCCGCCCTGGATTACGGTCGCCGTTTTATCCTGGCTCTGCGGCAACGCGCTGTGGAAAAGTCGATCTAAGGTCTGAAATAAGATCAGTCCGTCGGGAAGAAAGGCGTCCTCCGCGCGTTGACTTTCCTTTTGTCGATTCGCTATACTTATTCATAGAGCCTCTTTCAAAAAGAGCGTCGTTGTGAGATCGAGAGAAAAATACGCCGGGCAAGGATGAGATGGGAAATCGCCCGGAAGCCTAGCTGCGCTACGCTGAGGACGGTTTCCTATTGAAGGCGCAGCCCGGGGTATTTTTAGCCGATCGGAATAGATGTTCATTTTGAAAGGGGTTTCATGTACAGTCAATATCCTGGGTGGGGAAAAGCGAACCGGTCGGAAGGTCGGCAGGCAAAGCCGCCGATCGAGCCATGGACAGCCTGGTCGCCGAACAGAAGAGAGACTGACCGGTTTTTGCTGATTTTGTCGGAATGAAGCCCGCGGCTGCGACAGGCAAGGGGAGGGGATTGCTTATGAAAAGGGAGGTCTGGTTGACCGGAGGGCTGCTCTTCTTCATGATGGGCTTGTCTTCCATCGCGGGCGGCACCGTCCTGGTCGGCAGCGTCGGCGCCTTGCTGGATGCCGTTGAGAGCGCCAACAACGGCGGGGACAAGACGATCCTCATTGCCGATGGCACCTATGACCTGAGCGGCGTGGCCCTGTTCATCACCGTTGACGGGGTGACGGTGCGCAGCGCCAGCGGCAACCGCAGCGGCGTTGTTCTGGACAGTCATTATGTCGAGGCCGGCACCACCGGGATATTCCGCATCGTCTCCTCCTCCGTCACCATCGCCGATCTGACCCTGAAGCGCCCCTATTACCATGCCATCCATATCAGCCCGGCCGCGGGCAGGAGCACGGAAAATATCCTGATCCAAAACGTCCACATCATCGACCCGGGCGAGCAGGCGATCAAGATCAATCCGGACGACCCCTATGCCGCCACCTATACCGTCAACAACAGCACGATCAAAAACTGCCTGATCGAACTGACCGATACGGGCCGGACCCAGCTGACCAGCGACTATCCCTGCTACACCGGCGGGATCGACGGTCACTGGGCCGGCAACTGGACGGTGCAGGATAACGTCATCCGGGGCTTCTGGTGCAGCGACGCACTCTCCGAGCACGGCATCCATTTCTGGAACAATTCCAGTAATATTGTGGTAGAGCGGAACCGGATCATCGACTGCGACCGGGGCATCGGTTTCGGCCTCGGGGAGCAGGGGAATTCCGGCGGCATTATCCGCAACAACATGATCTATCACGGGCCGGACCACGGTTACAGCGATGTCGGGATCAGCCTGGAATCAACGCCCGATGCCCAGGTATACAACAACACCGTTTTTCACGTGCATGCCTACCCGGCCATCGAATATCGGTTTGCCGCCACCACCGGGGCCTTGATCGCCAACAATCTGACCAACCGGGACATCTGGCAGCGGGACGGGGCCTCGGGAACGGAGAGCCGTAACCTGACCGCGGCCCAGGCCTCCTGGTTCGTGAACGCCGTGGCCGGCGATCTGCATCTGGCCTCCGCGGTCAGCGGCGTGATTGACCAGGGAATGGCTCTTACCGGCCTCACCGACGATTTTGATAAGGAGAAGCGACCCCAGGGCCGTGGAATTGAACTCGGCGCCGATGAAGTACTGTCCGGCGCATTTCCGGGAACCCTTTCCTGGCTCATGCTGTTGCTTGGGAAATAAAAGATTTTCCGCGGAGGAAATAAAAGCGCACGTCCTGACCATGGACAAGGAGGGATCTATGAACTGGTTTGCCGTCGTCGCCGCCGGAATGGCCTGGGGATTGATCACCGCTGCACCATGCCTGGCCGAGAGCAAGTCATCCGGCCCCGCGCCGGCCGATATCGCCCAGCCCGTGATCCGGGCGACCACCCTGATTCAGCCGGCCGACCTTGTGTATGTGGGTGCGTTCAGGCTGCCCGATTCCCCGGCCACCCCGGAGAATGTCGGCTGGGAGTGGAGCAACTGGGCGGGGGCGGCGACCTACTACCCCGGGGGCGACCCCGGCGGGTCCGGTGACGGCTATCCAGGTTCTCTGTTCGGCGTGGGCCACGATCAGACCCAGTACGTATCGGAGATTTCCATCCCGATGCCTCGCAAATCCGCGGCCAAGAACGTCAATGAGTTGAACACCGCCGGTGTTCTGCAGGACTTCAGGGACATCAAGGGCGGGTTGTACGGCTACCTGGAGATGGCCCGGGTCGGTCTGGCCTACCTGCCGGCCCAGGGCGCGCAGACGAGCGGCAAGCTCTATTTTTCCTGGGCCCAGCATCTGGACGAGATGAACACCGGACCGACCCACGGCTGGTGTGAACTCAACCTCGCAAATCCCCAGCCGCAGGGAACCTGGCGGATCGGCGGTTACCGCAACTATGTGACCGCCGACTATCTGTTTGAAATTCCTTCAGCCTGGGCCGCCGCCTACACCCCAGGCTACCGGCTGGTCACCGGCCGCTACCGCGATGGCGGCCAGGCCGCCCAAGGGCCCGCCCTTTTTACCTTCGGTCCCTGGAACCAGGGAAATCCGCCTGCCGCCGGCACGACCCTGACTACGAAGCCCCTGCTCCTCTACAACAGTATCCTGGATGCCGAACAGTATATCCTGTACAACTATACCCATGCTGACGAATGGAACGGCGGGGCCTGGCTGACGACGGACAGCAAGTCAGCGGTCATCTTCGTCGGCAACAAGGGGCTTGGCTACTACTGGTACGGGTGCAGCAATGGATTGGAGTGCGTCAACCCCGAGGATCCGGGCTGTTTTTGCGAAGATCGCGGCTGGTGGGCTGATACGTTCATCGCCCAGATCCTTTTTTATGATCCCGCCGACCTGGCCAGGGTCGCTCAGGGGAGCCTGGCGCCCAACAGACCCCAGCCTTACGCAACCCTGAATATCGATCCCTACCTTTATCATATCACCTCAACCCGGCAGAAATATCATGTGAGCGCGGTGGCCTATGATCGGAGCCGCGGCCTGCTCTTTATTTTCGAGCCGTTTGCCGACGGCGACAAGCCCATCGTCCATGTCTGGTCTCTTTTGGGAACATCGGCCGGCGCACCAGCCGTCAGTGGGCCGCTACATCTCCTTCTGTCTGGCGAGGAATAACGCAGCGCCGGAGGAGCCTACTAACCTAACTTCAGGTATACGGGGAGCGAGCCTATCCGCACGACCTGCTGTCAGATGATCTGGTTGTTCCTCTCCGTTTCCTCCGGCCCTTTCCGGTAGCGGCTCAACACGCCGTAAAGCATGTCCGGCAGGTCGTTTTTCTGACGGGAAGAGCGTTGGATCTGTTTCAGGCATTTGTCCAGGGTCAGGGGTTCGTACAGGAAGATATGCCGGAGGATCAGGGAAATGAGCCGGGTGATGGTGGTTAGGTTGGATATCCGCGATTGCAGCTCATGATTGCGGTCAAAGGCCGTGGAAGCAAAGACCTCCACCGGGTTGCCGTCCACTTCGCTGACCGAGAGGTACCATTTATTCTGTTCCCGGTCCACGGCGCGGTACCGTTTGCCGTCAACCACATCGGGCAGTTCGATGGTTTCTCTGGGTTCAGAGCCGCCCGGCTGGGGCAGGATCGGTTCGTCATGATAGAGGCGCCAGGCGTTTTTGATCACCTCCGGATGGCTTTTGACGGTGGTCATGACCGTCTTGCAGGATGTGCAGACGGAAATATTGTCCAGATTATGGGTTTTTTTTGTCGCGCCGCATAACTGGCAGCGGGAATCTTCTCTTTCTTCCGTCACGTTTGCGCCTCCGATTTCCTTTCCTCGTTAAGCTCGTTGCTGCCGCGCCAGGGAAAGGCAACGCGTTTCGTTCCATGCAGGTGGTTGTAATTCTTGTCCTGACAGGGTACAAGCTGTTGCGAGGAACATACCCCGAGCACGGGGGGAAAGTCAATGTGATCGGTTCCGGTTAGCCGGGTTGGCGCAAGCTGATCCCAACAGGGGCGGGAAGGTATGATGGCGTTGCAAAAAGTCCGATCTACTGCGTTGTGGCGGGTTCGGCCAATGCTCGGCGTACCTTTTGTACGCCAGCGCGTGGCCGACACCACCACGCCTTGTATTTCGAACTTTTGTGCTTAGCCATCGGCTGCGTATTTTTATGTTTCTGCGGGTTCATCAAGGTATGGACAACAAAAAAATCAGAAAAAAGAGCCTGCTGCTCCTGTTCACCGGCAACGGCAAGGGGAAGACCACCTCGGCCCTCGGCCTTGCGTTCCGGGCCATGGGACACGGTTTCCCGGTCTGCATGATCCAGTTCATCAAGGGGAGCTGGCGGTACGGGGAGTTGGAGACGGCCAAGCTCTTTCCGACTCTTTTTGAGCTCCGGGTCATGGGCCGCGGTTTTACCTGGCAATCAGAGGATCTGGACAAGGATGTCGCCGCCGCCCGGGAGGCTTGGGCATTTGCCGAAAAGACCATCCGGGAGGGGCACTGCCGTCTCCTTATCCTGGACGAGTTGACCTATCTCCTGTCCTACGGGATGCTCGACGAGCAGGCTGTACTCACCGTACTGGCCTCAAGGCCCGAAAACATGCATATCGTGGTTACCGGCCGGGCGGCGACGCCGGGCCTGATTGCCGCCGCGGATCTGGTGACTGAAATGCTCGATATCAAGCATCCCTATGCCAAAGGGGTCATGGCCCAGCAGGGAATCGAGTTCTGATTCGAAAGGTGCCGGTACCCCTGGATTGATATGCTTTAATCTTGCAACTTTCCAGCCGCTTGGTATTATTTCAAGTTTCGCCGGCCAACGTCGTAACGAAATGAGGCGCTGTGGGAATCACTGAAAAAGTGATTCGGCCTCGCTATTTTTTTTGTTTTTAAGGGTAAACCAGCAATCAATTATCAGTGGAGTGTTCCGGAGAGCGAGTCATGGAGTACCGTGATACCTTAAACCTGCCGCAGACAAAATTCAAGATGAAGGCCAATCTGGCCCAGAAGGAGCCGGAATTCCTCAAGCGCTGGGATGCGGAAGGTCTTTATCAGCGGTTGCAGGAATTTACCGCCGACCGACCCCTCTTTGTCCTTCACGACGGTCCTCCCTACGCCAACGGCCACATTCATCTGGGCACCGCTTTTAACAAGATTCTCAAGGACATTATTCTTAAGTCCAGGCGGCTGGCCGGTTTCAATGCCCCGTATATCCCCGGCTGGGACTGTCACGGCCTGCCCATCGAGCATAACGTGGACAAGGAACTGGGCGCGAAAAAGGAGCAGATCTCCATTCTGGCCAAGCGGGGCGCCTGCCGCAAGTACGCGGAAAAGTGGGTCAAAACCCAGAAGGCGGAGTTCCGGCGCCTGGGCGTGCTCGGTGACTGGGATACGCCGTACCTGACCATGAACTATGCCTATGAAGCGGCCATTGCCAGGGAGTTCAACCGCTTCCTCCTTTCCGGATCCGTGGTCCATTCAAAAAAACCGGTCTACTGGTGCGCCACCTGCGGCACCGCCTTGGCCGAGGCCGAGGTGGAATATCATGACCATACCTCACCCTCCATCTATGTCAAATTTCCGGTGGCCGGGGATCTGGGCGATGTCATTCCGGAGCTTGCCGGGCGGTCGGTGAGCGTCCTGATCTGGACGACCACCCCCTGGACCCTGCCCGCCAACCTGGCCATTGCCTTTCATCCGGATTTCGTTTACGCGGCGGTGGAGACCGGCGGTGAGGTCTGGATCATGGCCCGCGACCTGGTCGAGAAGTGCTTCCGGGAATTCGGCATCAGCGACTACCGCCAGCTTGCCAACTTTTCCGCCTCGGTGCTCGAGGGGCGCAAGTGCCGCCATCCCTTCCTGGAGCGGGATTCGCTCCTGGTGCTGGCCGATTACGTCACCGCCGACAGCGGCACCGGCTGCGTACATACCGCGCCCGGCCACGGCACCGACGACTACCTCACCGGCCTGCGCTACGGCCTGGAGATCCTGTCGCCGGTGGACGACCAGGGCCGCTACACTCGGGAGGCTGGCCCTTATGCCGGCCAGCAGATCCCGGCGGTGAACAAGGTGATCAACGAGGACATGCGCGCCGCCGGTTCCCTTGTGCATCAGGCTGCCCTGCAGCACAGCTATCCCCACTGCTGGCGATGCAAAAAGCCGGTGATGTACCGGGCCACCGAGCAGTGGTTCATTTCCATGCAGGAAAACGGTCTGCGGGACAAGGCCCTGGCCGAGATCAGCCATGTCAGCTGGACTCCGGCCTGGGGTATGCAGCGGATCTACAGCATGGTGGAAAACCGGCCGGACTGGTGTCTGTCCCGTCAGCGTTCCTGGGGTGTGCCGCTGACCGTGCTCACCTGCGAGGAGTGCGGGCAGATCCTCCGCGATTCCGCCGTCTGCACCCGCATCGAAGAGATGTTTGCCAAGGAGGGCGCCGACGCCTGGTTCCGGCATGAGGCCGAGGCGTTCGCCGGGCCGGCTGCAACCTGCGCCGGCTGCGGATCCCACCGCTTCCGCAAGGAGACGGATATCCTCGATGTCTGGTTCGATTCCGGGGTCAGCTATGCCGCGGTCTGCGAGGAGCGGCCCGAGCTTTCCTCACCGGCCGACCTCTACCTGGAGGGCAGCGACCAGCACCGGGGCTGGTTCCAGAGTTCTCTGCTCTGCTCGGTGGGCACCAGGGGAACGGCCCCCTACAGCGGCGTCCTCACCCACGGCTATGTGGTGGACGGCCAGGGCAAGAAGATGTCCAAGAGCGTGGGCAACGTGGTCGCGCCCCAGGAGGTCATCGACAAATACGGCGCGGAGATCCTGCGGCTCTGGGTGGCCAGCGAAGACTACCGCGACGATGTCAAAGTGTCCGACGAGATCCTCCGCCACGTCTCGGACGCCTACCGCAAGATGCGCAACACCGTGCGCTTCATGCTGAGCAACCTCTATGATTTCGAGCCGGGCAAGGATGCGGTCGGCGCGGTGCACCTGACCGAACTGGACCGATGGGTCCTGGCCGAATACGCCCGGCTGGTCAGGAGGGTGACCGGCGCCTACCTGAAGTACGAATTCCACACCGTTTATCATAGCCTGCACAACTTTTGCGTGACCACCATGTCCAGCCTGTACCTGGACATCTGCAAGGACCGCCTCTATGCCTCGGCGCCGGCGTCGTCCGGGCGGAGGGCCGCCCAGACAGTGATCCATCGGATCCTGGACGGCCTGCTCAGGCTGATAACCCCGATCTTGAGCTTCACCGCGGCCGAGGCCTGGGAGCATCTTTACGCCGACGGTGTGCAGCTGCCCGCGGACAGGTCGATTTTCTTCGTTGATTTTCCTCAGGTTGAAGACCTGGAGCCTGATCCGGAGTTCATGGCCGTCTGGGACCGGCTGCTGGCGATTCGCGGTGAGATCACCCGGGTGCTGGAGGCCGCCCGCCGCGACAAGGTCATCGGACTGGCCCTGGATGCCGAAGTTCAGGTGCAGGTCGAGGGCGAGGCTGCCGATTTCCTGGCGGATCGCTGGGCCCTGCTGCAGGAAATCTGCATCGTCTCAAGCTTGATCAGGGTGGATAAGTTCGACGATGATCTGGCAAAAACCGCGGTTGACGCGGAAGAGGTTGTCGGTCTGCGGGTCGCGGTCCGGCCTGCGCCCGGCGCAAAATGTGAGCGATGCTGGACCATATCCACCTCGGTGGGCCGGGCGACCGATCATCCGTCCCTTTGCCGCCGCTGCGCCGAAGTGGTCCGCACTCTCGCCGCTTGAGGGATTTCGTGCTTTTTGTCTCCCTTATTTTCCTGGTCGTTTTCCTGGATCAGGCCAGCAAGCTCTGGATCGTCGGCAATTTCACTTTGTACGAGTCCCTGCCGGTGATTCCCGGTTTGTTCAGCCTGACCTATCTGACCAATACCGGGGCCGCCTTCGGCCTGCTGGCCGGGGAACAGGGAGTGTGGCGCCAGATTTTTTTCGTGGGTGTCGCGGTGGTGGCCCTGACCGCCATTGTTTTTCTTTACCGGAAGCTGCGGAGCGTCTCGGCCTGGTACGTAATCGCGCTTGGCCTCATAGCCGGAGGGGCAATCGGCAATCTCATCGACCGGGTGCGCTTGGGGTCGGTGATCGACTTCCTGGATCTCTACCTCGGTACCCGTCACTGGCCCGCGTTCAACATTGCTGATTCGGCGATCACCGTGGGGGTCGCCATTTTCCTGATAATGAATTTGTTCTTCGATAAATCAGCAGGATCGGGGAGCAGCCCGAACAGGTGAGACCATGAAGAAGACGGCAATAATTTTTCCCGGGCAGGGTTCGCAGTTCATCGGCATGGGCAAGGAGTTTCTTGAAGGAGGCGGCGGGGCCGGCGAGCTGATGGCTTTGGCCGAGCGCCGGAGCGGCTTTTCCCTCAGGCGGTTATGTCTGGAAGGACCCATGGAAGAGTTGACCAGGGTTCTGCACCTCCAGCCGGCGGTCACCGCGATCAACCTGATCTGCTGGCAGGCCTTGCAGCGGGCGCTGCCGGACCTTAACCCCCTCTTTTTCGCCGGGCACAGCCTTGGAGAGTACAGTGCCCTCTGCGCCGCCGGCGTGGTCAGCGCCGAGGATTGCCTGTCTCTGGTCACCCGGCGCGGCGAGTTTATGGAACGGGAAGGAGCCCGGAATCCCGGCGGCATGCGGGCGGTGCTCGGCTTGACCGTCGAAGAGGTGGATCAGCTGCTGGCCGGATACGATGGTGAAGGGGTGGTCGTTGTTGCCAACCACAACGCAGAGAAACAGGTGGTGGTTTCCGGCGATCTGGCCGGACTGGAAGGGTTCAGCGCACTGTGCGGAGACAGGGGAGCCAAAGTCATCCCCCTGAACGTCAGCGTGGCTAACCACAGCCCCCTGGTTGCCGGTGCGGTCGAGGATTTTGCCGCCTTCATGGCCGGCATCGAGTTCCGTTCCCCACGGGTGCCGGTACTGTTTAATGTCACCGCCACCCCCGAGGACGAGCCGGCGGCCATCCGCACGATTATGGCGGAGCAGATCGCCGCCCGGGTTCGCTGGTTTGAGCTGATCAACCGGATGGTTGAAGCGGGTGTGGAGGTGATCGTCGAGGTTGGCCCGAAAAGCGTCCTCACCGGATTGGTCAAAAAAATCGTACCCAAGGGAGCGATCACCTGCCTGCAATTCGATACGCCGGATGGCCTCGCCAGGGTCGTTACCGAACTCGGCTAGCTGCTGTTTCCGTCAGGGGGCGGGATCTTAATCGGAATCGATTCTGTAATGCTATCCTGCGTTTTGGCCGGGAATAATGGTTTTTTTCGAATCATCCGTTTTGCCTAACTTTCGATTCCGATTCCGATAGCGATCCCGACCCCGATTTTTTTTTTTCGCCGTAATGAGGAAGGGGGGACACGGTTACCCCCATATTTCCGCTTCCTGCTTGACATTCCCTTTCGCTTCGATTAAAAAATAAATTTTTGTCCATATATCAATGAGACGGCTTTCCTTGCCGCCGGAGCAAAGGAATCTCTCCTTATTATTTTGTAACAGATTGGAATGTTTGAGAATCTGACAGACCGCCTTGAGGGCGTTTTTAAAAAACTGCGCGGGCACGGCAAACTGACCGAGGAGAATATCCAGGAGGCCATGCAGGAGGTGCGCCGCGCTCTTCTGGAGGCGGACGTCAATTTCCAGGTCGTTAAGGATTTCGTTGCCAGGGTGACCGAGAAGGCCATCGGCCAGGAGGTCCTGGCCAGTCTTTCGCCCGGTCAGCAGGTCATCAAGGTGGTCCATGATGAGCTGGTGGAGCTTCTGGGCAGTAAGACCTCCGGCCTGAGTCTGGACGGCCGGCAGCCGGTAACGATCATGCTGGCAGGTCTGCAGGGTTCAGGCAAGACGACCACCGCCGCCAAGCTGGCGCTCCGTCTGAAAAATCAGGGGCGCCGGCCGTTTCTGGTTCCGGCCGACGTGTACCGGCCGGCGGCCATTGAGCAGCTGCATGTCTTGGGCGCACAGGTCGATGTCCCGGTCTTTGCCTCCACCCCGGAGGACAAACCGGTGGAGATCAGCCGCCGGGCCCTCGCCGAGGCGACCGACAAGAATTATGATACGGTGATCATCGACACGGCGGGTCGCCTGCATGTCGACGAGGCCTTGATGGAAGAGCTCAAGGCGATCAGCCGGGCGGTTTCCCTCACCGAGGTCCTGTTCGTTGCAGACGCGATGACCGGCCAGGACGCGGTCACCGTGGCCGAGAAGTTCAACGCCGACCTGGAGATCACCGGGGTCATCCTTACCAAGATGGAAGGCGATGCCCGCGGCGGTGCGGCCCTGTCGGTGAAAAAGGTGACCGGCCGGCCGATCAAGTTCGTCGGCATGGGCGAGGGGATGGATGCCCTGGAAATCTTCCATCCGGACCGGGCTGCGTCCCGCATCCTGGGGATGGGCGACATGCTGTCGCTCATCGAGAAGGCCGAGGCGGTCGTAGACGAGAAAAAGGCCCGGAAGCTTGCGACCAAGATCCAGAAGAATGCCTTTTCCCTGGAGGATTTTCTCGATCAGATTCAGCAGATCAAGAAGATGGGCAACCTGGAACAGCTGATGTCGATGATTCCCGGCATCAACAAACTCCGCCAGCTGAAAGAGGCACCCAAGCCCGACGAGCGGGAGCTGACCAAGACCGAGGCCATTATCCGGTCCATGACCATCAAGGAGCGGCAGAATTACCTGATCATCAATGCCAGCCGCCGAGTCAGGATCGCTAAGGGGTCCGGAACCTCGGTCAATGAGGTCAACCGCGTGCTCAAGAGCTACGCGATGATGTTGAAAATGATGAAGAAGTTGAAAGGCAAGCCTGCCCTGCAGGGCGGCAAGCGGCGCAAACTGCCCAAGGGGCTTGTCCGCTAAGAGCAAATAATGCACCGGGAGCTTCCGGTGATCACAGGAGGAAAAGAAAAGGAATGGCTGTTCGAATTCGTTTGACCAGGATGGGCAGGAAAAAGAAACCGTATTACCGGATTGTGGTCTCCAACAGCGAGGCCAAACGGGACGGCAAATTTCTCGACGTGGTGGGCACCTATGACCCCATGCAGAAGCCGGCCGTGGTAAATTTTGACGCGGCAAAGCTGAACCACTGGCTCGGCCAGGGCGCTGAACCGACGGTCACGGTTCGCAGCCTGCTCAAGAAGCATGGAGCCGCACCGGTCGAGAACGCCTGATGAAGGATCTGGTCAGCTTTATTGCCGGCAGGCTGGTGGACAACCCTGACGCCGTGACTTTGAGTGAGCGGGAGGAAGGCGATACCATCGTTGTCGAATTGCGGGTGGCCAAGGAGGATCTGGGCAAGGTGATCGGTAAACAGGGCCGCACCGCCAAGGCGATGCGCGCAGTCCTTGCCGCCGCTTCCGCCAGGCTGGACAAGCGTTCGCGTCTGGAGATCGTGGAATAGGCATGAGCCGGACCGGTGACCGAACCGGCGAATACATCCTGCTGGGCAAGGTAACCCGCCCCCATGGTATCCGGGGCGAGATCAGGGTTCACCCCTTTTCGGGCCAGCCGGAGAATTTTCTGGGCTATCGGGAAATCTTTTTGGCGCCCGTCGACCAGGAAGAACGGATACCATACAGGATTGAGCAGAGCCGGGTGCAGGGCCGCCAGGTGATCCTCCGCCTGGCCGGCTGCGAGAGCCGCACCGTCGCTGAGTTGCTCGCCGGCCGTGAGGTCTGGCTCCGGCGCAGCGACCTTCCCGAACCCGGTGAAGATGAGTTTTATCTGGCGGACCTGGAAGGCAGGGAGGCGGTCATGACGGACGGTCTGCCGCTGGGCCGGATTACCGCTATCCTGGACAGCCCGGCCCACCCGATTCTGGTGGTGACCGGCAGAGACCGGGAATATCTGGTGCCGGTTCATCGGGGAATCGTGGTCAGCATTGATGAGGAGCAGGTGGTGCTGAGTCCTCCGCCCGGGCTTCTTGACATAAACGATCGTTGACAAGAGGGTGGTCAGGCCATGCAGTTTGACATTCTGACCATCTTTCCGGAACTCTTCACATCTCCCTTTGGCGAGGGGATTGTGCGGAGGGCCGTCGCCGGCGGACATATCCGGATCAACCTGCATAATATCCGCGACTATGCCACGGATAAGCACCGGATGACCGATGACCGCCCTTTCGGCGGCGGTGAGGGCATGGTGATGAAGCCGGAGCCCCTGGTGGCCGCGCTGGATGCGGTGCGCGATGATGACGGGCCGGGCAGGATAATCCTGCTTTCTCCCCGGGGGGTGCGCTACTGTCAGCGGACAGCTGAACGCCTCGCCGGCTATCCGCGCCTGATCCTGGTCTGCGGCCGCTATGAGGGTGTTGATGAGCGGGTTGCCCGCTGCTGCATCGACGAAGAGATTTCCCTAGGGGATTATATCCTGACCGGCGGCGAACTGGGCGCAATGGTGATTGTCGATTCCGTCACCAGATTGCTTCCCGGCGTGCTCGGCTCTGAAGAGTCGGCGAAAAACGATACCTTCAGCCGGGGATTATTGAAATATCCGCAGTACACCCGGCCGCGGGTCTTCCAGGGAATGGAAATTCCCGAGGTGCTCCTGTCCGGTGACCATGCGGCCATAGAGCAGTACCGGTTTGTGGAATCGGTTCGGGAAACGCTCAGCAGGCGGCCTGAACTTCTGCGCGGCATGCATTTTAGTCGGCAGGAAAAAAAACTGCTGCAGCAGTCGGGACTGCTCGCTGAGGCCGTCGCCGCCGCGGAAGAGCATGGCAGCTGAAAAGCCGCTGAGAATTGATATTGCACTGCTCCACTATCCGGTGGTCAACAGGTGCTGCGAGATCATCGGTTCGGCGGTCACCAACCTGGATCTCCATGATTTGGCAAGGGCAGGCCGGACCTATGGAATTGATACCTGCTGGATCGTCACTCCGTACGAGGATCAACAGGAACTTGCCGGCCAGATTGTGCGACACTGGACGGACGGCCACGGCGGTACGGTCAACCCTGATCGGAAAGAGGCACTGTCTCTGCTGGCAATCCGCGCCGACCTGGCGATGGTCCTGGCGGAGGCAACAGCAAAATGGGGTGAGCAGCCACTGGTCCTTGCCACCTGCGCCCGCCCCAGGGAGAATACCTTGGGATATGAGAAGGTTCGCGGGCTGATTCGGCAAGACCGACCGCTCCTTCTGCTGTTCGGCACCGCCTGGGGCCTTGCTCCCGAGGTGCTGGCCGGGGTGGACGCGACCCTGCCGCCGCTGCGAGGCCAGGGGGATTTTAATCATCTGTCGGTGCGTTCGGCAGTGGCCATTATCCTGGATCGCCTGCTGGGCCTTAGATGACAGTGGCCAGAGGACAGAAAGCTGAAGACAGTGATGGATGGGAATGCGTTGCGAGACCAGACAGCACGTATTGTTGATAATATGTAACTGATACCTGACGTTGAGTTAGTGGATGGTGTGGAGGCATCCTTCGGGACAACCCGAAAAACAAGGAACATGACTATGAATATTATTCAGAAGATTGATCGGGAACAGATGCGGTTTGACCACCCTGATTTTCGCCCGGGTGACACCGTCAAAGTGCATATCCGCATTATTGAAGGCGACAAGGAGAGGGTGCAGGTATTCCAGGGCGTGGTGACCAAGCGCAAGCGCGGTGACATGAACGCGACCTTTACCGTGCGCAAGATTTCCAACGGAGTGGGTGTGGAAAAGACCTTTGCCATGCACTCGCCTCGGCTGGAAAAAGTTGAGATTGTTTCCCGCGGCAAGGTGCGCCGGTCCCGTCTGTTCTATCTGCGTGAGCGACGCGGTAAGGCCGCCCGCATCAAGGAACTCGGTATCAGCTAACACCGTTTCGGGCGCAACGAGTCCATCCTTCGGATGCAACACGTTGCGCCCTTTTTTTCCTGCCATTAATACCGACATCGACACATTCCATTTCGAACGGACCCTGACCGCCGAGGGGTACGGATGCGTGGCCGGGCTTGATGAAGCTGGGCGCGGTCCCTTGGCCGGCCCGGTGGTTGCCGGCTGTGTGGTGTTGCCTTCTGAAAGCCCTTACCACCGGTTCAGGGATTCCAAAAAGCTCTCGGCCGCCGCCCGCTCCGCTCTTTTTGCCGAACTGCACGAGTGCGGGGCAGAGATCGCCTTTGCCGTGGTTTCGCCCCAGGAAATCGACCGGATCAATATTCTTCAAGCATCCCTCATGGCCATGGCCAGGGCGGTGGCAAAGCTTGCCGAACAGCGCGCAACTGGTCCAGATTTCCTGCTCGTTGACGGAACCTTTACCGCTCCGGTCGCTCTGCCGCAGAAGACACTGATCAAAGGGGAGTCGAAGAGCGCCTCCATTGCCGCCGCCTCCATCATTGCCAAGGTCATTCGCGACCGGCTGATGGAGGAATTTCACGCGCAGTATCCCGAATACAATTTTCAGCGGAACAAGGGCTATCCGACCGCGGATCACCGCCGGGCCATCGAGCGCTTCGGCCCCTGTTCCATTCATCGCCGTACCTTCAAAGGGGTCCGCGAATTTGTGAACGAAGGCCTCCCAAACAGGACACCCTGTCAGCAGGGCCTCTGGTGAGCGGGCATGGCTAACGGCCGGAAATTCTCTCTGCCCTCCCTGTTTGGCCGGAAAGCCGCGGCGACAGAGGGTGAGCGGCGTCAGATCGGCGCGAGCGGAGAGGATATTGCCGCCGCTTTTCTCAAAGGTATCGGCTATGTCATCCTGACCCGCAACTACCGCAAACGATTCGGCGAGATTGACATCATTGCCGAGGACGATACGACTCTGGTCTTTGTCGAGGTCAAAACCAGAAGCACGACCGCCTTCGGTAACCCATTGGAGGCCGTGGATGGTCGCAAACAGCGGCGAATGGTCAGGGCGGCTCTGGCGTATCTGAGCAGCCAGGGACGGCATGACCAGCCGGCCCGGTTCGATGTAATCGCCGTACAGCTTCAGGCGCAGGGGCCGCCGCGGATCGAGCATGTGCGCAACGCCTTTGACCTGACAGCATGAGGTGCAACAGACGATGAAACGGTTGCTCGGCATTACCATGGGCTGTCCGGTGGGGATAGGGCCGGAGATCATCCTCCGCTTTTTCGCGACCGGCTGGTCCCTTCCCGGATATGCGCCCGTAGTTCTTGGTGATATCGGCGTGCTTCGGCATACGGCCGCAATGCTCGGTCTGCCGGGAGAGTTGGTCGCCTGGCAGCCCGGAATGGCGGTTGGGTCGGACACGATCCCGGTTTACAGCCTGTCGGACCTGCCCCAGCAGGAACTGGTCTGGGGGCGCCCTGACGCCATGACCGGCAAGGCGATGGCAAGCTATGTCGAGGCGGCGGTCAGGCTGACCATGCAAGGCGTACTCGCCGGGATCGTCACCTGTCCGATCAGCAAGAAGGCATTGCAACTGGCCGGTTATTCCTATCCCGGCCATACAGAGATGCTGGCCGAGCTTTCCGGCGGGCACCGGTACCTGATGATGATGGTCGGCAGCCGGCTCCGGGTCGTGCTGGCGACCATCCACGAACCCCTGCGCCGGGTTTCCGAGCTGCTCACCCGGGAACGGGTGAGCGAATGCCTGCGGATCACTGCCGCTGCCCTGCGATCGGATTTCGGCGTGGCTCGGCCGCGAATCGCGGTGGCCGCGTTGAATCCCCATGGCGGCGAGCAGGGGATGTTCGGCAGCGAGGAAGAGGAGATCATCGGACCGGCCATCCACTCCTGCGCCGTTGAGGGGGAGGTCAGCGGGCCCTGGCCGCCGGACACCGTGTTTTACCGGGCCGCGACGGGGGATTTTGACGCGGTGGTCGCCATGTACCATGATCAGGGACTGATTCCCTTCAAGCTGCTGCATTTCAAGGACGGGGTCAACGTCACCTTGGGCCTGCCGCTGGTCAGAACGTCGGTGGATCACGGCACCGCCTATGATATCGCCGGGCAGGGCAGGGCGGATTGTGCAAGTCTTGCCGCCGCCGCCAGCCTTGCCGCGGAAATTGTCGACCACAGAACGCAACGAGGAAGTTGATGAACGCCGCGAACAAGGGTATTCTGATTGCCATAGAGGGCATTGACGGCACAGGCAAGTCGACCCAGGTGGGATTGCTGGCTCGGTATCTGCGCGGCAAGGGCTGCGAGGTCATCGAAACCAGGGAGCCGACGGGTGGTCCCTATGGCCGACGGATCCGCGAGCTGTTTGTGGATAGGGGCAGCTGTACTCTGGAAGAAGAGTTGAATCTGTTCATCGAGGACCGGCGCCAGCATGTGCGCGAGGTGATTGCCCCGGCCCTGGAACGCGGACTGATCGTCCTGACCGATCGCTATTATTTTTCCACGGCGGCCTACCAGGGGGCGGCCGGCATGAATCCGGCGGAGGTCTTTGCCAGAAATAGTTTCGCCCCGAGGCCTGATCTGGTGATCCTGCTGACTATGTC
The DNA here is from genome assembly GCA_003604995.1 of Desulfobulbus sp. GTDB lineage: Bacteria > Desulfobacterota > Desulfobulbia > Desulfobulbales > Desulfobulbaceae > UBA10518. The sequence continues at coordinate 17,225 of QZJD01000050.1, forward strand.
GCCGGAGATAAGCCTGGTCCGTATCCGCGAGTCCAGGGGCGAGGAGTTGAATGATTTCGAACAGGAGGATCAATTGCGCCGGGTCGCCGAACTCTTCAGCTCGTTTGATGATCCCTGTATCAGGAGCATTGATGCCGACGCCTCCCTTGAACACGTTGCCCGGGAAATTCAAAAGGCCGTGGATCGCCTCCTCCTGGACAACAACTATGTATGCACCGGTCGAAGAACGGTATGAGATATTTTCCCACCCTGCTGATTCTCCTGCTTGTCTTTAACTTTATCGGCTGCCAGCCCAAGGTCCGGCAGGCGCCTGCCCTTCCTCTTCCCCCGCCGGCAGTGTCCGACGAAACCGCTGAAGATCCGGATTTCAGCTGCGCCTATTTTTATTTTCTCTGGGGACGGCAGGCGGAATTGGCCATGCGCTTGCCCGAGGCGCTGGAAGCCTACGAAAAAGCCCTTATCTGCGACCCGGATGCCGATTACATCGTCCGCAAGATTCCGGTGATCCTCCTTCGGATGAATCGCGGGGAAGAGGCGGTGGCCCTCCTCCGATCCTATCTGGAGAGGAAACCGCAGGATACCGGGATCAGAATGCTTCTCGCCCGGGTGTATATCGGGCTCGCCAGATATGATGAGGCCGCCGAACAGTACCAGGTCATCCATCGGCAGGACCGGACGGACATCACCTCCCTGCTCCTCTTGAGCGAACTGTATCTGAACCAGAATAAGCTGGCGGCGGCCGAAGAAACGCTGCTTGAGGTGCTGCGGGTTGACAGCGAGGCCTACCCGGCGCATGTCCTCCTGGGGCGGATTTACCTGAGCAGCAAACGGCTCGATCTTTCGCTGGCCGCCTATGAAAAAGCCCTGGCCCTCAACTGGTCTCCGGAACTGCTGCTGGAAAAAGCGGACGTCTACCGTCTGCAGGAGCGCTATGAGGAGCTGAATGCGATCTATCGCAAAATCCTTGAGGATGATCCCGGCAACGAGCCGGTGGCACTTGCGTTGATACATTCACTTTTGCTGGACGACAAGGAGGACGAGGCCCTGGCCGAGCTTGAACGGCTCAAGGCCAGGGTTGACCATTCCGACAAGGCGGACCAGAGCATGGCCCGTTTTTACGTCAGAATGAAAAAATACGAGGAAGCCATTGAGCTTCTGCGGTCCTCGCTGAGCAAAAACAGCGATTCGGAAACCCGGTTCCTCCTGGCGGTGGTCCTTACCCAGACGGAACAGTATGACAAGGCGCTGGCTCAACTGCGGCTGATCGGCAAGGATGACGAAGAATACGAGAATGCGGTGAGCCTGCAGGTGCGGATCCTGCGTTTTATGAACAAGGAGGAGCAGGCCATAGAACTTCTGGAGCGGGTCGTACAGGATACGGAAACCCGCAGTCCGGACATGTTTGTTATGCTGGCGGCCCTTTACCAGTTGCAGAACCAGACCGAACTCGGCCGCAGCGCCTTTGATCGCGCCATGGTTGCCTTTCCGGAGGACGAGGACCTGCTGTACGAATTCGGTCTTTTTCTGGATACGGCAGGTCGGCAGGACGAGGCCATGAGCGTCATGCAGCAGGTAATCGAACGCCAGCCGGAACACGGCGAAGCTCTGAACTATGTCGGCTATTCCTGGGCCGACAAAAGCATCAACCTGGACAAGGCCCTGGCGTACATCCGTCGGGCCGTGGAACTGCGACCGGAAAACGGTTATGTCCGCGACAGCCTGGGCTGGGTCTATTACCGGCTGGGCCGCTATGAGGAGGCCCTCGCGGCGATGGAAGAGGCGGTCCGTCTTGCCGAGGAGGAGGACCCTACCATTTTTGAGCACCTCGGGGATGTCTATTTTGCCCTCGGTCGTCAGGAAGAGGGGCTGGTCAGCTATCGCAAGGCCCTTTCCCTTCTGGATGAGGGAAGCGTGGCAAGATCGAATCTGGCGGAAAAGATCAAATACCTGGAAAGCCGGGAGAAGAAATGACATCTGCTTTCCCCAGCGGCATTCATTGCCGGATACTGCTCCTGGTGTTGCTCCTCCTGGCAGGTTGCGCAGGCAAGCATCCTCGCACCGTTCCTCTCGACGGGGATGAACAGGCCCGGATCCTGGCCGGTTTCTCCGCATTTGCCCAACGAGACTGCCCTCTTTCCCTGGACGCCGATATCACTCTGGAAATGCGGCTTCTCGGGAAGACCGAAAAATCGGCGGGCATACTGCAGTACCAAGGGCCGTCCTCTTTCCGCTACGCCATGGTCGATCCCCTGGGGCGGTCCATGTTTATCATGGCGACCGATGGATATACCTTTACCATGGTGTACAATCGCGATGCCAAGGCCGTCACCGGGTCCACGGCATCCCGTTTCTGGCATGATTATGTGCCGTCCGGGGTAAGCGCTGCGGATATGCTTCTGCTGCTGGCAGGCCGGTCTCCCGAAAACCTCCGGCTCATGGAGGTTTTCGGCAACCAGGAGGGGTCCGGTTTCTGGTTGTATGGGGTGGGAGCAGAAGGAATCAGGCACGAAATCCTTTTTGAACACGAATCCTCGCTTGTTCGCAGACATATCATCAAAAACGGCGATGACGCCGTGCTCTTCGATGTGGTCTATAACGAGTTTTCGGAAGATGACCCCTTCTGTCCCAGACCCCGTGTCATGCAGGTGGAAGGAAAAAATATCACCGGGACCATTCTGCTCCGCGTTGACCAAGTGTATTCGGGTCAGCCAATTCCCGCCCAAAACTTCCGCGTTATCCCTCCCCCCCACTTCCTTGTGCAGGAGGTGGATTGAATATATAGCGCCGCTGGGGCAAACTGACGGAGCAGATAAATTTTATCCATAAGAATGAATTGTTTTGTTGACATGGTTATGAACTACGGCATATTTAAACAAATATTGATTATTAGCTCAGGCCGGAGTCGATGACCTCAATAATTTTCATATTTTTCCTGTCCCTGTTATCGGCCTTTTTTCTGACGCCCCTCGTCGGCAAACTGGCCAGACGCCTGGGCATCGTTGACCAGCCGTCAAGCCGCAAGGTACATTCGGTGCCGATTCCCCGGATTGGCGGGATAGCCCTGTTTTCAGCATTCTTCATCTCCCTGATTCTCTTCTCCCTGAATAAAATAATGCTCAGGGACATGTTGGAGCAGGAGCCCCGGGTGCCGTTCTTTCTTGTCGGGGCACTCCTGATTTTTGGGTTGGGGCTGTGGGACGACCTGCGTCGACTTCCTTCCTCGGTCAAATTCGGCGGCCAGGTAGCGGTGGCTGCTCTTCTCTATTTCGGCGGCTTTCAGATCCATGCAGTATCGTTGCCTTTTGTCAGCGCGGTTCAGTTGGGAATATTCTCCCTTCCAATAACGGTTTTCTGGTTTGTCCTGGTGATCAACGCCATTAATCTCATCGATGGACTGGACGGCCTGGCCGCTGGAATTTCACTTTTTGTGTCCATCACCATGATGGTCACCTGCCTGGCCAACAATCGTCTGCTGGAGGCTCTGTGTTTTGCCTCGCTGAGCGGGGCCTTGCTCGGTTTTCTGCGCTATAACTTCAACCCTGCCTCCATTTTCATGGGAGACTGCGGGAGCTATTTTCTCGGGTATGTCCTGGCTGCGCTTAGCCTGCTCGGCTCAATCAAGGGACAGTTTGCCACGGCCATGCTGATTCCGGTGATTGCCTTGGGCATCCCGCTTATGGATACCCTTTGGGCCCCGGTGCGGCGCTTCATCCTGGGCCGCAAAATGTTTCAGCCTGACAGCGGCCACTTGCACCATCAGCTGCTCCGCCTCGGCTATTCGCACCGGCGGGCAGTACTCATCCTCTATGCCGTTACCATCGTGCTCGGATTTGTCGCCATCGTCCTGGTTCATGCCAAGGATGAAATGGCAGCCCTTATCTTGCTGGTGATCGGCACCGGAGCCATCTTTGCCGGCCGTTTTATCGGACTGAAGGTCTTTGTCGGTCCGGGTCAGTTTGGCGGCTGGCTACAAGAGGTGGGGGAAGCCTCCGGATTGACCTATGAACGGCGCAGCTTTCTCAACCATCAGCTTGCCATCACGGAAGCCGCACACTTTGACGAGTTGTGGGAGGCACTCTGCGGGGCTTTTGCTGCTCTTGACATGGATCTGGCTGAAGTGGTTCTTTATTCGCCTCCGGTTGTGACATCCGGGTGGGAATCTCAGCCAGATAACGGTTATGGTTCTGATGAGCTGCAATTGAATACAATCACCAAAACCTGGAGGAAAGAAGGGCTTGCTTCTCCAGGATGGTTAAACCGCAAAGGGCTTATGAAAATAGAACAACCACTTCTGGCCCAAAACGATGGGCAGCTGTGCTACTACGGATTGCTCGTTCTGGTTAAGGACATACAGGGATCAACAGCCAGCCATTTTATGCTGACCCGTATCGAGCACTTGCGTCGCGCCCTCGTTACGGCTTTGGTGAAAATACAGGGTTAGTTGCCGCAGTCATTGTGGGCAGAGGAATCAAGTGAGGCCGCGATTCCCGGTTGCCATGCCGTCCCGGCATGGGATTTTGTTTCACGCTCCGTGTCAAGCATTTCCATCCCGGCGGGAGGCGGCTAACGAACTTGTGCCTTGTATCTGATTTCTCATTTGATTGTATCGCACCGAGCCGAATGAATGGTATTGACTCGGACAGGATTGCAGCCCCACAAAAAAATATGGGATTGACGCGGGCAAATATTGATGACCCCGCAAAAACATAAAAATACGCCGCCGATGGCTCAGCACACAAGTTCGATATACAGGTAAGCGAACGGAGTGAGACTTCGAGGCGTGGTGGTGTCGGCCATGCGCAGGCGTACCCAGGGTACGCCGAGCATTGGCCGAACCCGCCACAACGCAGTAGATCGGACTTTTTTACGACGCCATCAATGTAGGTTCTGCAAATAGGGCTGAGCTGATGCCTGCATACCTTGTAACATGTCGAAATTACAGTGTTGGGTGTCAGTGTTTTGAGTTTTTGCTCTCGTACTTGGATCTAATATGAAAAATATTGCGTTGAACGAACGGATCATCTTTGCTTTGGATTTCGCCGAACCCGAGCTGGCCTCGCAATGGGTAAGGAAGCTGGACAGCCATGTTCGATTTTTCAAGGTGGGACTTCAGCTTTTTCTTGCCGGTGGCTGGCCGGTGGTGGAGGACATCCTCCATCGCGGCAACAAGGTCATGCTCGACCTGAAATTTTTCGATATTCCGGAAACCGTGCATCTGGCGGTGCAACAGCTGCAGGACCGCGGGGTCAGTTTTGCCACCATCCACGGCAATCGGCCGATCATCGAGGCGGCAGTCATCGAAAAGAGGGACATGAAAATCCTGGCGGTGACCGTTTTGACCAGTTTCGACGAGTCAGATATGGTCGAGATGGGATTCACCGGTTCGGTTCGCGACCTGGTCCTGATCCGCGCCCGCAAGGCCCTGGAATTGGGTTGTGACGGAGTGGTCTCCTCAGCGCTTGAGGCGGAACCGCTTCGCAACGAATTGGGAGAGAATTTTCTGGTGGTAACCCCCGGGATCCGGCCGGGCCTGAACCGTGATCTGGAAAAGGATGATCAGAAGCGGGTGGCAACGGCCATGCGGGCGATCGTGAACGGTGCGGACCATGTGGTCATCGGTCGGCCGATCAGCACGGCGCCGGACCCCGTGGCCGCGGTGGCCGCTATTCAGGAGGAGATCGCCAGGGGGATTGAAAGTTTATCAAGTTCATCAAGTTTATAAAGTTTATCAAGTTGTTTCCTTCAACCTGACGTCTTCAATTCTTTCTCCAGGTTCACTCCTCGCTGGACAACGACCATGGCCAGGACAATGACCGGCACGCCGATGATGCCCTGCACGGGCGGCAGGCCGTGGCCGTACAGCCACTCGATGGCCAGCACCAGCGGCGGATAGAGATAGCTGTAGGCCATAACCCTGGTCGGCCCCAGGCGCATGGTTGCCACCTGAGTCAGGAAAAAGGTGATAATGGTGCAGAAGATCGCCAGGTAGAGGATGCCCCACCAGATCCGGGGCGCAACTTCGTGCCACTGGACCTCGGCCAGGCGGTCCAGGGCGGGAACGGCAAGCCAGAGGCTGCCGGTAGCCAGTATCCAGAAGGTCATCACCGCCATGGCTTCGCCCCGGTGCAGGAGCTTGATCAGCGGCGTGTAGGCGGCCATGAACAGGCAACCGATGAAGAAGATGATGTCCCCCCTGCCCAGTTCCAGGGCAAAAAGCCTCCCGATATCTCCTTGAAAGATGACCCAGAGCGCGCCGGCCATGGCCAGGGCCAGTGCGATCAGGCGGTACCTGCCCAGCCGTTCCCGCAGCAGCACGGCACTGTACATCCCGGAAATGCCGGGGACCAGGGTGAAGATGACGCTGGTGTTGAAGGCGCTGGTGAAACGCAGGGATTCGAACATCAGCCAGAAGAACATGACCAGGGCGCCGCTGATTACACTGTAGCGGCCAAGAGCGGCCCAGCCCGGCCATGGTAGGCCGAAGCGCCTTTGGACGTAGGGTAGAAAGAGCAGGGCGGCGAGGATAAAGCGGACCAGGGTGAGGATGATCGGGTCGAGACCATTGGCAATGGCCTTGCCCACGGTGAAGGAGGTGGAGACCAGGATGGCCGCCAACAGCATCAGCAGGTGGAGGGACCACAGCGGCGGGGCGGCGGTGGCGCCGTGGGCCAGCTTCATGCGAGGGCGTCGATGAGCAGCGGGTGCAGCATTGTATTGCTGGCCAGGATTTCGCCCCGGAAGGGAGAGTAGGCCTGGCCGGAAAAGCCGGTGACCTTGCCGCCGGCCTCTTCGACCAGCAGCCAGCCCGCGGCGGTGTCCCAGGGCTTGAGCGCGGATTCCCAGAAGCCGTCCAGCCGGCCGCAGGCAACATAGGCGAGATCCACAGCCGCCGCGCCCATGCGGCGGATGTCCCGAACTTTAGGCAACACGCTCCTGGTCTGGGCAATCACCTGGTCGAGATGCTTGCGGATGTCGTAGGGGAAGCCGGTGGCCACCAGAGCCTGTACCAGAAAGTCTGTGGTGGTGACCTCGATCCGCCCGTCATTGAGCCAGGCGCCGCCCCCCCTGCTTGTGCAGAACAGTTCGTCCTGCATCGGGCAATAGATCACCCCGACCAGGGGTTGCCCTTGCTCCAGCAGGCCGATGGATACGGCAAAGATGGGGACCCCGTGGGCGAAATTGGTGGTGCCGTCCAGCGGGTCGATGATCCAGGTCCGTTCCTCGCCGGCCGGCTCCCCCCGGTAGGATTCCTCGGCCATGATGGCGATACCTGGCGCATCCTCGGCCAGCGAGGCGATGATCGCGCTCTCCGCGGCCACATCGGCCTCGGTCACCAGATCGATCTCACCCTTCATCCTGATGTCGTGCGGCCTGGCGTACAGTTCCCGGATGATGGCGCCGGCGGTCAGCGCCGCCCGGGCGGCTGCCCACAGCAGTCGCTGCGGATCGGGGGAAGGGCAGCTGTTGATGGCGTTATCGAGACGATGCATTTGATTTTTTGACCTCTATTTCGATGGTTATAGCCTTGTCCAATTCAGTCGGCAGTCAGTAGCCCGGATGAAACGAAGTGGAATCCGGGAACGGCGTACCCGGATTTCGCATGCTTCATCCGGGCTACGTGGGGTAGCGCGAGTCAGCGCTTGTCCTGCCACACGGCCAGGGCTTCGCGGTAGACCATGTTGCGCGCAAGGCCGAGATCTTCGCTGATACGGTGGACCGCCTCCTTCAGGGTCATGTCCGGCTGGTCGTGATACCAGGCCAGGAGCTCGGTCAGGTTGTCAGGCTGTTCTTCCGCAATCGGTGCCGGGGGATGGACGATAAGGACCAGTTCGCCCTTGATCCCGTCGGTGACCCTGGCGAGCACGGTGGTCACCGATCCCGGGATGCACTCCTCGTACAGTTTGGTCAGTTCCCGGCACAAAAGCACCTGCCGGTTGCCCAGGGTCGCCAGGCAATCTTCCAGGCAGGCCCTGATGCGGTGGGGCGACTCATAGAAGATCAGCGGCCAGGGCAGGGCGGCCAGCCCCTTGAACAGAGTGCGGCGCGCCGCCTTTCGGGAGGGGGGAAAGCCGCCGAAGAAAAAGGAGTTTTCCGTAAGCCCGGCCACGGAGATGGCCACCGCCAGGGCCGAAGGCCCGGGAATCGGCACGATTTTGATCCCGGCGCCCCTGGCCTGGCGGACCAGGACGGCGCCGGGGTCCGAAAGGCCGGGGGTTCCAGCATCGGAAACCAGGGCAAGGTCCTGGCCGGCAATGAGCTTTTCCAGCAGGACTTCAGCCTTGTACTGCTCCTTTTCCCGGTAATAACTGGTCAGCGGCGTGGAAAGCCCCAGGTGACTCAGCAGTTTGCGGGTATGGCGGGTATCCTCGCAGGCAATGAGGGCCACGTCCGCCAGGATCCTCTTGGTTCGCGGCGAGATGTCTTCCAGGTTGCCGATGGGCGTGGCGACGATGTACAGGGTGCCGGGCATTTTAGGGGATCAGGGTTTTAGGGGTTTAGGTGTTTGAGGTTGGAGGTGTTGTGAGGGTATTAGGTGTATAGGATTTTGCTCTTTGGGTGCATTTCTGACACGTTAACCCTAGCCCCCTAAATCCCTAATAACCTAAACCCCTATCTCTCAATAGTCTTCCGTTTCCCACATGGAGGATTCGAAGCGGATCACCTGGTTTCTGCCTTTTTCCTTGGCCTGATACAGTGCCACGTCGGCAAATTTGACCGCTTCCCAGAAGGCTGCCGTATCGCTGGGAAACTGGCTGATGCCGATGCTCAGGGTCTTGCGCAGCACGCCGCCCTCGATGCGGAACTGCTGATCCTCAACTTTCTTGCGTATTTTTTCGGCAACCTGCAAGGCTAATCCGTCAGGGTTGCAGTCCACCAAAAGGATGAGGAACTCTTCGCCGCCGTAGCGGATGACCAGATCCGAGGTCCTGACGGAATTCTGCAGGATGTGCGCAAGGGTTTTCAGGACCATGTCGCCGGCCTCATGGCCGTATTCGTCGTTGACTCGTTTGAAGAAATCCATGTCGCACATGAGAATGGCCATGCTGGATTCACGACGCTGGATACCGGATAGAATCGGATTGATGTTTCCCTCAAGGAAACGTCGGTTGTACAGGCCGGTCAGTGTATCACGTACCGCCATCTGGTGGAGGTTCTGCGCCAGCCGCTTGGCATGGAGGACGGGAAGTGCCTCGTTCAGGTATTGCCGGGCCCGTCGCAGGCTGCTCTTAAAATGTTCTTCCCGTTCGGCGCTGTTGACATAGAGGAAGAGGAACTGGACCACGCCGAGGATTTGGCCGCCTACGATCATGGGAACACAGGAGTGGGTCATCACGTCAGGCAGGGGGAAGATGGGACAGATACCGGGATAGCCGCTGGAAGAAACAATATCTCCGGTCCGGACCGCCCGGCAGAGATAAGGGGTGCTCATTTGACAGATTTCTTCCTCAAAGTCCGGGGGCGAGGTGTACACCGCTTCGATGGAATCGTCTCCCTTGTTGACCTCCCAGATGACAAAGGTGTTCAGGCCCAACCGCTCCTTGAACACGTACGCCAGTCGTTTGTAGACATCAGTGGTCGTTTCGTCCCCTTCGATGATTCGCCGGAAACGCTGAATATTCTGGATATCATTGATTATCCCATTAACCTCGCGGGCAACCAGGCCGATTTCGTCGTCGGAGATGATCGGCACGGATTCCAGGACTTGACAGCTGAGGGACTCGCCGGTGCTGTTGCGCACGGCCCGCAGATTGTTGCTCATGTCTTGGAGCAGGCCGACCATCATCCGTACGCAGAGAAAGCTGGTGATGATCAAAAAAACCATGATTGCTGCGACCAGAAAAGCACCATTCTGCAGGTACAGGTCAGCTGCATGGATGGCCTCGCGGATCGTCGTTTCGGTCGGGCTGGCCTGGAGTTGCGCCAGCCTGATTTTGAGGGTGTTGACAAAATAGAGGTTGTGCAGGCCGACCAGGATGAAACCGGCGAGAAAGCTCGTGAGGACCAGAACAAATTTGCCATACACGGAAAGATTGAGAAAGGGCTGCCACATGCGGAGCCACAGGGACGGCGGCTGCTGGGAATTGTGTTGTTCCGCTGTCATGATTCTCTCAGGGTAAAAGGCTTATGTTCACAACGATAGAAGGTTTATTTTTCTTAGTATATCCAAAATTATACGGGAATCGAAGTGTTTTTTTGTCCGCCATGGGCCGGCGATCGGGCCGGATCCGGCAGTTGAGATACATCGATTATGAGTCGCCAGGGGGGGGTAATCTCCCAGAGTTTTTGTAAAGAATCGTATCGGCCAATGACCCGACCGTTGACCATGAGTTTGAGTTTAGACGGGAAATTACCCTGTTTGAATTCGTAAATTCGTGGTTGGAGGGAAGCCGGCAATAGGGCGTTCAGAAAACCGCTTTTCGCCAGAGCGTGATATATCTTATGCAGTGGCGCCCGGGCGAACTTGTACAGTTCGTTGGCGGCCCATGTCCTGTAAACAGAGCAGATGCCGGCTATACCTCCGGCGATTTCGCGGCGTTTTTCATATCGCCAGGCGGCGATTACCTGGCCGATGACATCACGGGGTTGCAGGAGGAGGGGATCCTCAGGGCAATTGTTATCGCCCCGCGTCGCTATCCCATTTGCCGTAATCCGGACGACCCGGTGGATAACCTTTTGTCCGCCGGTAGCAGGCTGGTAATATATCACGTCTCCGGGGCGGATGGGTCTGTCATTATAGGGAACGACTTCCACGAGGTCCGGGTGACGGAAGGTCGGTTTCATGCTGGAGCCGGAATACGCTGCAACCAGAGTGCCCTGATCGAAGAGGCTCGGAGAGGGAGAGGCAGGTTGTTTGCCTTTCCGGATGGCGTTCGGGAGGGGTATAGGCTCTGGCCCTGAAAATTCCCTGATTTCCATCCCGTTCAGGGTTTCAGCAATCAGATTCCAAAAGGATCCGGTTAAACTGAGGCGGAGAGTGAAGGCAGGGATGGCGCGTACAAGTTGTTCAGCTGCGGCAAGCTGTTTATGATGCAGTAATCGAGCCTGATCATCCGGGAGGCCATGGGGCATCAAAAAGGAGACCTGCTGAACGGTTTCTTTCAGAAAAGCCATCGCAGAAGCGACAGGCAATGGCGTGATCTGGTCCTCCCGTCCACGAGCGAGAAAGAAAATGGCTTTTAGGGGGAGCCCGTTCCGCACATCCCATTTGCCGCCCGGCCCCGGCTTGCCGTCAGGGTCACGGAAGAAACGGCTCCAGGTAGGCCATGGATGGGCCATAAAACCTCCGGATCGACAGTAATCCACGAAAGATGTGTCATCACACAGTGACCTCCATGGCGGAGGGAGCCGATTGCTGGCAGTAGTCTTGCCTACGGTGCCCGGACCGGCCAGGATAACGCCGTACTGGCGAGGGCCTGGTGCGGAAATAAGGGCTCCGTGGATCAGGAGCGCTCCCCGCGACAACTCTGCCCGGGCAAGGGCCTGGGTGATCACCGACATACCGACGACCAGCTTGTCGTGATCTGCAAGGGGAGGGAGAAGGCAGAAAACAGCTCCGATATCGTCACAGTGTATTCGCGGTTCGGGTACGCCGGGGTCAACAAAGACCCATAACTCTCGCCTCTGTTTGAGTGGCTCTGATGTTATCGGGCGGCATGAGAGGGCAAGGGACATGGCGTCCGCAAGCATGGTGACAACGCGGGCCGCGTCCGCATTGCCGGCATGAATTTGCCAATTGTGCTCGGTAAGGGGCAGGCTTACAAAGGCAAGGGTGGAAGAACAGGGCATGAGGCGTCCTCGATAACAAGCTTAAGCTGCTTGCTGATTATAATGCGACCCTCGCCAACCTGGCCCAGTTATTTTGGTGTCGGCGCCTGTAAGGGGCCGCTTCGAGCGCCATTGCCGGTTGGATCACAAACGCCTTGGCTGGCACCGTTGCCGGTTGGTCGGCAACTGCCGGATGTAGGAGCGCTCCCCCCGGGACAATTCGCGCCGGCGCCGGTGGAAACGCTGTCCAGGCGAATGACCTGCGGGGCAGTATACGCCGGACGAGTAACGTCCTTTTTGTTGTTGCTGCTGCTCATTTTTTTCCTCCTGATAAATTAGATGGTCTCGCAAAAAGGTAAACCACTGAGCATTCGCCAGTGTGATTTCAACAAGTTATAAGGTCTGCCGGCGTCGTAGTCGCTTTTTTGCGAGTACGACAAATTAAGGGGACATGACTGTCGCTCCGGAAAGCATTCTCTTTTTCCTGGTTGCCGGAAAGAGGCCCTGTCGGCATGCCGAGTCGCATAGGGGATCCGGCCAGACCAGTTGTTTGCCATTGATGAAATTCTGAGCCACGCAACCGGTTCGACAGCGCCTGGCCAGGGTGCATTCCCGGCAGAGGGCGGGATAGCTGTCAACGTCATTCAATACTCGACGCAGTTTGTCGAGGACCGGATGATCAAGCCATACTGTGCGGATGGAATCCTTTCCCAATCGCCCGTAAACCAGTTCCGGGACATTTCGGCCGATCCCGCACATGGCGATTTCGCCGCTTCCCAGAATTCCGAGGATGCCCAGGACTCCACAATCCCCGGTTGCCCCTTGCTGTCGCATAATCTCGCTGATGGGCATCAGGGCGAGGGGGCTGTTGAGGATGAGGTCAGGAGCTGTCCCCTCGCTTCGAAGAAGCGGGCTCAGTTCTTTGAAAATGTATTGATCCAGGCTGAGTCGATCGGCAAAGTCGAGGGTCTCGCCGCGCTGGTTCATGCCGGCCCCACGGCCACAGCTGGTCACCGGGTTCAGCTTGACCGATGCTGCACCATGTCTTTCCGCCAGGCGTACCACGTCTTCAATTTCGTTGCTGTTGCCGCGATGGACGGACATGATTACTTGGACATTTTCATAACCCGCGGCGACCAAGTGGTCAAGACCTTGCAGCGTCGCAAGAAAAGCACCCTTTGTCCCACGGAAGGCATCATGCTTGGATTCAACAGCACTATCGATACTCACCGAGACAAAGGTCATGCTGGTTTCATTTTTCAGGAAAAGGGCCAACTCAGCGGTGAGCAAGGTGCCGTTGGTTTCCATGAGCAGGTCCATTTTTTCATTGGTCGCCATGGCACAAATCTCACGGAAACGAGGATGGAGCAGGGGTTCGCCGCCAGTGAGTTTGATGGTGGTCAGACCCATCGGTTTTGCTTCGGTAATAGCCCCCCGCAATGCCTCGACATCAATTATATCACCGGGGTCCGGCTGTCCGCTGGTGAAGCGGGGCGAGATCCAGCAGTGACGGCAGGACAGGTTGCAACTGTTTGAGAGATAGAGGTAAAAGGAGCGCAGTGGCGGCACGCCTTCCGGTAAATCCAGAGATTCGCGGTCATTGTGCGGTGGTTCTTTATACTCACAGGCGGTCATGATATTTCTCCCTGTGCTGCCGGTACAGACGGTAACATACGTCCGGGTCAGCCGCATCCAGTTTTCCGAATTTTGCCATTACGGCGGCCGGGCAACCGCCGGCGCAAAGCCCAGTGTAGGCGCATTCTCGGCAGTTTGCCAGTGAGCTCAGTGGTATCCCGGTGAGATTGCGGACAGAATTAATTGCGGAATGATGCAGCCACGCTTTCTGCAGGGGATCGATGCCGATCTTACCCATGATCATTGACGGCAAGAGATTACAGGGAACCATGGTCCCGTCATGCAAGACGGCCATCTTGCTGAATACGCCTCCGCAGGAACTCAGGGTTCCGCGTCCGGACATTTGGATTTCGCCACGGGCCAGCCGATCATCCAGATCGGCAAAATGATTCGCCAGGGCCAGCGGGCCGGCCGTGGCACTGATGCGATTATCGTAGCGTCTGTTCAGCTTGGCAAGGGTTGAGCTGGCCAGCCGGCGTTCTTCCTCGGTTATGAGCACGTCCTGACCTGTACAGCGGGCTGTGCCCATCTGCTCGGCCTCGTTGGTGCTGAACCCTGGGAGGCCCAGGTCATCGAGGAGGAGTTTGGCAATATTTTCAAGGTCATGCACGTTGTGGTGATTGACGGTTACCCGTACCGTCACCGGAATCCCTGCATCCCGGAGCAGGAGCAAGCCGCGCATGGCACGGCCGAAACTGTTCGGAGGCCTGCTTTTGTTATGGACATCGGCATTTGAGCCATCTATGGAAACCTGGATTGAATCGAGGCGAAGACGACGCTTGCTGATGGACAAAGCGACAATAGTCTTCTCGGTGATCAGCGTGCCATTGGTCAGCAGACTGTAGCGCATTCTGTTTTCGATAATGGCGTCTATCAGTTCAAACAGATCGGGCCTGGTAAACACTTCGCCGCCGCTGAGGGTGACCCGCTGGACAGCGAGTTCTCCTAATTCCGCAAAAAAAATCAGCCAGCGATCCGTGGGCAGGTCGGACAACGAAACCATTTCATTGTTATAATAACAGTAACGGCAGCGAAGGTTGCACCTTCCGGTAAGTGAAATATCAACACTTTGCGGGCGAGATACGGTTCTCCGCGGCTGAAGAATTGGGTCAGACATTGCCCTGTGATCAGTTGCCATCGAATATTTCCAGCAGGAAATCCGGTGCCAGTGATTCAATAAAAAGTTTTGTATCCGCCGATGCCTGCTCTATAGATACATCCCTGTAATTCCCGACCAGATATGCAATAATCTCGTCTGCGGTACGGGAGGTTGAGAGAAAAAGCCAGAGTTCGAGGCCAGTCAGGTTGACCACCGATGTCTTGTCCGTGTCCGGATTGTATAATACCGCACCGTCCTCTTCAATTCCGCAAGAGACGACCGGATTTGCCTGATAACGCTTGGGTAGGTTCATGAAACCTTTTGTTGTTCCGTATGATGGAGGTGAATATGCGCATTCATCGCCGGTCGTTCCATTCGAAACCAATAAAACCATCGAGAGCCAGCAGGTTCAGCAGGTCAAAAACATCATTTGCCACCGTATCAGGAACATCGTGAAATTGTTCGGTTACTTGCGCGATGATATCCTGAATACTGTTTTTACCATCAGCCTTTTCCCATATTAGCACGGCGGTTCTGTTGGTCAAGGCCAAGGCAGTAGCGTTGTCAGCGTTCACCAGTACCATTTCGCCTTCAATAATTTTCCGGGCAAGGACAGACGGGTTATGCAGGGGCTTTGCTGATAATTCCATGACGCTTTGCTGGTGTCTTTTCAGATGCTTGGCGGAAAATCGTTCTTAACGCATTTTCGTTATTATTTTTAATGATGAAAGATGGTTGTTGCAAGGTAAATGAGAAAGCAGTGAATTCGTAATGAGGAAAAATGAATATTGCAAATGATTGCAACTGACGGGCATCATAACAAAAAAACTCATACGGAAAAACGTAAGGGACTTTGGTATAAGAATTCGGCGGCGACCTACTCTCCCACCCAGTCACCCGTGCAGTACCATCGGCGCTGGAGAGATTGACTTCCGTGCTCGGCAATGAGAGCGGGTGGGGCCTCTCCGCAATGGTGACGGAGGCTGAAGCTGTTGAGGCTGAAGACTGTTAGGGGTCGGCTGCGCCGGAAGTCAGGTGCTTTGGGGTGCGCCTGCGAACCCCAACAGTCATGCTTGTTTTCGTTACCATAAAAAAACCCCCGAGCCCGTGAGGGCAGGGGGGTTGGTATAAGAATTCGGCGGCGACCTACTCTCCCACACAGTCACCCGTGCAGTACCATCGGCGCTGGAGAGCTTAACTTCCGTGTTCGGAATGGGAACG